>JALYJV010000390.1 GCA_030775105.1 Pseudomonadota bacterium
ACGCAAAGAAGACCCAGGCTTGGCAGCGAACTGACACTGGACGCCGGCAACGGTGCGACCTTCAAGAAGCGCTGGATGGACCTGCTCGCAAGCCTGCAGGCCGAACACTCGATCACTGCCGCCGCCAAGGCCGTCGGCCTCAGCTATAAGGCCGCCTGGGATGCGATCGCGACGATGAACAATCTCTCCGGGCGTCTGCTGGTCGAGCGCAGCGTCGGCGGCAAGGGCGGCGGCGGCGCGAAGCTTACGGCACGAGGCCTGCGCCTCGTTGAAACCTTCCGCGCGGTCGAAGCGGAAAATACACGCTTCGTCGAACGCGTGAACCGTCGCGTCCGCGACAATGCCGATCTGAAATCAATGGGGCGCATGACCATGATGACCAGCGCACGCAATCATTTCTCCGGCAAGGTCAGTCGCATCAGCCGCGGCGCGGTCAACGACGAGGTCGAACTCAAGCTGCCGGGTGGTGCGAAGATCGTTGCGATCATCACGCACGAGAGCACCGAAGTGCTCGGCTTGAAGAAAGGCGTCGAGGCAATCGCACTGATCAAGGCGTCCTGGATCATCGTGTCGGCAGAGGCCAGCGATCGACCCTTGAAGCTGTCGGCACGCAACCAGTTGCGCGGCACCGTCAGCGACCTGTCAGCCGGCGCAATCAACACCGAGGTCGTGATCGCGCTGAAGGGCGGGCTGTCGGTCGCGGCGATCATCACCAAGGCTTCGGCGGATGCGATGGGACTTGCAGTCGGCAAACCGGCAACGGCGATCTTCAAGGCGTCGAGCGTGATTCTCGGGGTTGCGGGCTGAGATCCAAAGCAACATACAACCCGTTCGCATCGAGTGCCTGCGAAGCAGGCGTATCGAGATGCCACGACAGAAGGCTCGGGGCTCTGCCGGGGTCCGCTCCGATGTCTCGATACACCGCGCGTTCCGCGCGGCACTCGACACGAACGGGGATTTTTTCAGTAGCGCAGCCTGACGCTCAGCTGAGCTGCCCACCCTCCATCCGCAGCACCCGATCCGCGAGGTAGTCCACCTCGGCCATCGCATGCGTCACATAGATCATCGGAATCCGCGTCTCGTCGCGCACGCGCTTGAGGAACGGCAGGATCTGCTGCTTGAGCCGATCGTCGAGCGCGGACAGCGGCTCGTCGAGCAGCAGCAGCCGCGGTGAATACAGCAGCGCACGACCAAGGGCAACGCGCGAGCGCTCGCCACCGGACAGCTGCAGCGGGCGACGATCGAGCAGGCCGCCGATCTCCAGCAACTGCGTGACCTGCTCGAGTTCGAAGTGGCGTTCCTGCGGCGCGAGGTGGTGATAGCCGTACAGCAGGTTGTCGCGAACGCGCAGGTGCGGAAACAGCTGACCATCCTGGAAGACCAGGCCGAAGTGCCGTTTCCAGGACGGCACGAATACGCCGCGCGCCGGATCGGCGAGGACTTCATCATCGAAACGGATCTGCCCTGATGCCGGTTTCAGCAGCCCTGCGATCAACGCAAGCAGGGTGCTCTTGCCCGAGCCCGACGGACCGCAGATGCCGGTGACGCCCGCACCGAACTCCGCGCGAGCCGCGAGCTCGAACACGCCGCGCCGGAACGCGAGATCAATGCTGAGCATGGTCATGCAGTCCAAGACGTCGCTCGGCACGCCGGTTCGCCACATGCGCAAAGAGTAGCGCGCCCACCGCCAGCAGGATCGACAGGCAGGTCAGCCGCCAAGCCGCCGCTTCGCCATCCGGCACATGCGTGAACGAATAGATCGCGAGCGGCAGAGTGCGGGTTTCACCGGGGATGTTGCCGACGAAGGCCATCGTCGCGCCGAACTCGCCGAGACTGCGGCTGAAGCACAGCACCGCGCCGGCGAGAATGCCCGGCGTCGCGAGCGGCAGCGAAACGCTGAGAAAGACCTGCCACGGCCGCGCACCCAGCGTCGAAGCCGCCTGTTCGAGGCGCAGATCGATCATGCGGAAGGCCAGGCGCACGGGTTGCACCAGCAACGGAAATGCCATCACTGACGAAGCCAGTACCGCGCCCTTCCAGGTGAACGCCAGTGTGATGCCGAAATTCTCGAGCAGCCATGCGCCGAGCGGCCCCTGCGTACCCAGCAGCAGCAACAGCAGATAGCCCGGTACAACCGGCGGCAGCACCATCGGCAGCTGGACCAGCGTCTCGACCAGGAGCTTGCCGCGGAACTCATAGCGTGCGAGCCACCATGCCGCAGCGACACCGAGCGGCAGCGACAGCACGGTGGCCCAGATCGCGACCTTGGCCGACAACTGCAGCGCAATCCATTCTTCCGGTGTCAGCAGCATCGACGTTCAGTGACCTCGCGGCACGAAGCCGTGGCGCCTGAATGCATCGGCCGCGGCATCGGACTTGAGATAAGACAGAAAGGCGGCGGATTCAGGGCGTGCGCCGGCTACCAGCGCGAATGGATAGACGATGGGCGGATAGGTCCGCCCCGGGAAGCGTGCGACCATGCTCACCTTGCTGCTGATCACTGCGTCGGTTGCATACACGATCCCGAGCGGGCATTCGCCCCGCTCGACAAAGGCCAGCGCGGTGCGCACGTCGTTGGTGCCGACGATGCGCGGCGCGATGGCGGTCCACCAGCCCAACGCCATCAGCGCCTGCTTCGCGTACGCGCCGACCGGCACGACATCCGGCTCGCCGGTGCACAGCTTGCCGTTGAACACACCGGCCAGATCGAAACCCGGCTGCATCTCCACCGCGATCTCCTTGCCGATTGGCGCAATCAGCACCAGTTCGTTGCCGAGCAGGTTCACTCGCGACGAGACCTCGATCCTGCTGCGCGCGGCCAGATAGTCCATCCAGCGCAGGTCGGCCGAGGCGAACACATCCGCCGGCGCACCATTCTCAATCTGTTTGGCCAGCGCCGACGATGCCGCGAACACCAGCACGGGCTTCGGGTGTCCAGCCTGCGTCCACTGCGCGGCGACATCGGTCAGCGCATTGGTCAGACTCGCTGCTGCGTAGATCCGCACCGGCTCTTCTGCATGAGCGGTGAGCGGAAGCAGAATGAACAGCAGCGCTTTGATCAGGGGATGCACAGGTCGAGCAGCAAGACTTTCGCTATGTAGCTTTATATATAGCGTAGAAAGCGTCAACCTGATGCGTGCCCATGCGGCAATCAGTCGGCCTGTCCGATAAATCCGTCCAGGATTCGACCGAAGTCCCGGGTTTCCCACAGGTTGAGGAAGTTCGTCAGCATCCGCAGCTGGGTACGCGCGATTTCATTGCCCGTGATGCGAGTATCGAAACGACTCTGAACCTGCGCCAGATCCGGCACCTGCTGTTGGATATACGGCGGCGCATCGAGCAGCCAGGTCAGGCCCATGATCGCGATGTAGAGCATCAGCTGCCGCCGCAGCACGACGACATCGAGCGCCGGACCACCTCTGGCCTCGAATTCGGTGATGAACAGATCCAGCAGCTCGTCGAAGTGCGTATCCCACAGTGCGGTCTCGGCACCGCTCATCGCGCCCCAGATCGCCATCGCTACGTTCATCTGGCTGACGCAGCCCCAGTCCATCAGGCCGCATTCGAGTTGACCGTCGGCGTTGCGCCAGAACCAGGCGTTATCGACATTCGCGTTCCAGTGACACAGCGCGATGTGATCCGGGTTGCGGCTCAGGTCGTCGTGGATCATCTGTTCGTGATCTGCGAAGCGCGCGACCTGTTCATGCAGGCGCGCGAGGAAATCCGGCGCGCGGACATTGGCCGGCAGCACGTCCGGATAGGCCGCCGCAAAGGCGGACAGGCGCGCGACGCGGTTCTGCAACTGCTTTGCGGTGTATGGCGCGCGCTCTGCCACTGCAGCCTTGCCGGGCTCGAACGGGAACTGTCCGGAAACATCAGCGGGCAGACGACCCGCCTTGTGCGCGCCGGCGAGGCGGGCGACCGCCTTCAGCAAGGCGCGGTAGTGTGCCAGCGCATCGGGCATCTCGTGATCGAGACACTTTCCGTAGTGACGTTCGATATCGCCGATGCCATAGGCGATGCGCTGGGTGATCAGCACACCGGTGCCAGACTCGGCGTGGTAATCAGCGAAGTAGCAGACCGGCACGGCGATCGGGAATTCGCGCGCACACGAAAGCTGGGCAAAGCGGACTTCGAGCTCCATCTGCGAGCGGCCGCGATCACGGATCGGGTCATCGAAGTCGCGCGAGAATTTCACGAACAGCTCGCGGTGCAGTCCGGCCGCTTCCTTCTCGTACTCGACGGCGAGGAGCAACTTGCGCCCGGTGCTGCCGCCCGCACATTCCTCGAACTGCGTGATGCGGGTGACGCGATTGTTCTGCGCCAGTGCACCGGACGACTGGAAGGCTGCCGTCAGGAACTGCTCGCCCCCGTCACGCAGCGCTGCTGAGTGCGCCGGAATCGGCAAGGCGTGCACGCTTGCCGTGACCCATCCAGCAGCGTCGATGAACCTGTCCAAGCGCGGGTGAGACCACCCTACTCTTTGCCGAACACCGGCTTGCGCTTCTCGGCGAGCGCCTTGATGCCTTCACGATGATCGGGTGAACGCTGCGCGACGGCTTCGTAGGCGATGCCGGCATCGATCACTGCGGTGGCGACGCGCTTGAGCTCCATGTTGAGCAGCACCTTGGTCCAGCGGATCGCGTTGCGTGAGCCGGCGAGCAGGCGTTCGGCGAACGCATCGACCGCGGCGTCGAGTTCGGCGACCGGCAGACAGTGATTGATCAGGCCGATTTCCTCGGCTTTCTTCGCGGTCAGCAGTTCGCCGGTCAGCAGGTATTCCTTCGCGCGGCACAGGCCGATGCGCTGCGGCCAGATCACCGCACCGCCGTCGCCGGCGACCAGACCGATCGCGACGTGCGGGTCACCGATCTTGGCGGTTTCCGCAGCGAAGATCACGTCGGAGAACAGCGCCAGCGTCGCACCAAGGCCGACGGCATGACCATTGAGGCGGCAGACCAGCGGCTTGTCGAGATCGAGCATCGCGAAGACGATGCGCTTGGCAAGCCGCACTTCCTCGTCGAACAGATGCGGATTCTCGGCGTTGTGCCTCACGTGATCGAGATCGCCGCCGGCGGAGAACGCGCGACCGGCACCGGTCAGAACCACGACATCCGAATGCGGGTCAGCAGCGGCGAAGACGAAGACCTGCGCCAGCTCCTCGTGCATCGCCAGGTTGACCGCGTTCATCGCGTCCGGTCGATTCAGCGTGAGCGTCAGCAGGCGACCCTTGCGGCTCAGCACGATGGTCTTGTAGTCAGGCAACGATGCAGCAGCGGACATGTTTACTTTCCTGGACGTTCGGAGGGCGGAACGGATTCCGTCTCCCATATTGCGGCGCGCGCGCGAAAAGCTGCAACCACGCGATCCCAGCGACCGCCTTCGTTGCCCTTGAGCTGGATGCTGAACTGCGTCGCGTTGCGGAACTCCAGCACCTCGACGCCTTCAGGCCCCGCCTCGTAGGTGTAGGCGCAATCGGCCGGCACGAACATGCCGTCGCCCTTGCGCAGCAGCTGCGATCCGATGCGCAACTCGCCGCCGATCACGTAGTAGAGGCAATCGCCGTTGTGGCTGTGCGGCGGCAGCACATAGCCGCTCTTGAACCAGAGATAGACGAGGCTCATGCCGCCGCCAGTACCCGGTTCGCCAGGCTCCTTGAACAGCAGCACGCTCATCTCGCCCAGGCCCGGCCTAACCTTCATGTCCGCGAGTCTGGACAGGCTGGCCAGCACGCCGCTGTCCATGCCTTCGCGGGACATGGTTTCCGGTCCGAGCTCGGCAGCGTCCTTGACGCTGAAGAACGCGATGCGCTTGCGCGCTGCCTTGTCGATGTCGGTCACGACCTGCCGTGCCTAGGCCTGCTTGCCCGCGCGCGCCGCGATGTCATTTGCCGCGACGTAACCGAAGGTCATGCCCGGACCGATCGTGCCGCCTGCCCCCGGATACAGATTGCCGAACGGGCTCGCCGAATTGTTGCCGGCGGAGTACAGGTTCGGAATCGGCTGATCGCTACCGTCGAGGACGCGCGCGTGCGCATCGCACTTCAGGCCGCCCTTGGTGCCGAGATCACCGAGGTTGATCGCGACAGCGTAGTACGGCGCGTTACCGATGGGGCCCAGACACGGATTCGGCTTGACGTTGGCGTCGCCGAACATCTGGTCGTAGGGATTGTTGCCGCGGCCGAACTCGGCGTCGGAACCGGCAGCCGCGTACTGGTTCATCGTGTCGACCGTCTTCTTCAGCACATCGGCCGGTACGTGGATCTTGGCGGCCAGCGCATTGAGGGTATCCGCGCGGAAGATGTAGTGATCCCACCAGTCCGGCGGGATGCTGCGATCCGGCATCAGGATCGTCGGCATGATCCCGCCGGCGGTGAATTTCTGGCGGAACGTCGCGTCGAACACCAGCCAGCACGGTGTGTTCGCGCCGGTCTTGAGCTGATCGTCAACCATCGCCGCGCCGAACTCGTCGTAGCTGCAGGCCTCGTTGACGAAACGCACACCGTTGCGGTTCACGCAGACGCTGTGCGGACGGCCGACATCGAACGCCGCCTGCACGATGTCCTCGAAATTCGACCTGCTCTCCATCGGTATGTGCATGGTCGGGATCCACCAGCCCGCTTCGGTGTGCTCGGTCGTCGCGCCGATCTTCATGCCGGCAATCAGCGCCTCGCCGCGGTTCGCGTCCTCGGGTGTCGAGCTGTGGCGCGTGAGGCCCGGCACCGGGAAGTAGCGATCACGCAGTTCCTGATTCCATTCGAAACCGCCGGCGGCGAGCACGACGCCGTGGCGCGCATTGATCTCATAGCGGCGACCGAAATTGCTGACCTTGACACCGCTGACCTTGACGCCGGACACGATCAGTTCGTCGAGCCTGGTCTCAAGCCGCACTTCGACCTTGCGGGCAAACACCTGCTTGTAGAGGTGGCCCATCAGCGCCGCGCCCTGCGTGAAGCGGCGGTCGCGTCGCGTCAGCATTCGCGTCGACAGATCCGACCAGTAGGTCCACGCCATTTTCAGGAAGGTCTTGACCCAGCCCGGTCCGCGGGTCGAGATCGCGAAGAACTGCATCACGTCCATTGCGTAGCGGTTGAGGATCTTGAAGCGCGCGTACTGCTCGCGCATCAGCGGAAACCGGTCGCCAAGCTCGCGGCCATCGAAGGTGTCGCACAGGATCGAACGGTCGACGCGCGCGTTGGGCGCCGTCGGAAAGTAGTCCGGGTAGTAAGGGGCCGGCGCGACCGGCACCCCGAGCGACTTGACGAAGCGCAGCATCTCCGGCGCCTGGTCAACGTAGGCCTCGAGCCGGTCGCGCTGCACCGGCTTCCTGATCAGCGCGTCGAGATACTGCAGCGCCTTGTCGCGACTGTCGTCGTTCGGCGTGAACTGATGGTTCGGCACCCAGATGACGCCGCCTGACGCCGCCGACGTGCCACCGTACTTGTGCGCCTTCTCGACGATCAGTACCGACAGGCCGCGCTCGACGGCACGCAGCGCAGCGGTCGCACCCGCCGCACCGGAGCCGACGACGACGACATCATAGGTTTCGGTTCCACTCATCGCGCTCGCTCCATGATTCAACAGTCCCCGTCATGCCCGCGAAGGCGGTCATCCAGGGTATACACCGCCGCGCTGTCCGCCCTGGATTCCCGCTTTCGCGGGAATGACGGAAGGATTTTTCACTGCTCAACTCAGAAGCTGGGCGCGACGGTGACGCGCACGCCATCCAGCTCCTCGCGCAACTGGATCTGGCAGCACAGGCGGCTCTCGCCCGGCTTGACGTCATTCGCCATGTCCAGCGTTGCGTTCTCGACGTCGTCCGCCGCGCCGACCCTGGCGCGCCATGCCGCGTCAACGTAGACATGGCAGGTCGCGCAGGCGCAGCTGCCGCCGCAGTCGCCGAGGATGCCTTCGACACCATTGAAGCGGCCGAACTCCATCATCGACTGACCGGTGTCCACGTCCTCGAACGTGCGCTCGACGCCATCGTTCTGGACGAAGGTGACCTTGATGCCCATGCAGCTACTCTCCTGTCTGACCTGCGTTGCTGCGCAGGCCAATGCTCAAACGTTATGCCTTCTCCTCTCTCCCCTCGCGGGAGAGAGGCTGGGAGAGAGGGGGCGAGCCGGAGGCTCGTAAGCCCACCGGATCTGACGCACCTGCGGTGCGCCCCCTCTCCCCAACCCTCCCCCGCGAGGGGGGAGGGAGTAGATACGGCTTACTGCGCCAGCGCCTGTGCGCGTGCCGCCATGATGTCCAACAGATGATTGACCGGATCGCCAGCGGTGATGCCGCCGTCGATGGGCAGCACGACGCCGGTGATCTGCGCGGCGCGATCGCTGGCCATGAACAGCACCGTCTGCGCAACGTCTTCGGGACGACCCTGGCGCTTCAGTGGCTGGTTGACGTCGAACGCGGCGCCGACGGCCTTCTTGACCCGCGCTTCGACTTCCGGCGTCGAGCCCGGCGGCGCGAATGACGTCAGTGGCGTGCGGATATGTCCCGGCGCGAGGCAGATCACGCGGATGTTGTATTCGGCCAAATCGATCGCGACCGACTTGCTGAACTGGATGACCGCGGCCTTGCTGGCGCGGTAGGACATCAATGCCTGTCCGGCGAGCACACCGGCGATCGAGGCGTTGTTGATGATCACGCCGCCGCCCTGCCTGCGCATCTGCTCGCCGGCATGGCGCACGCCGGCCATGACGCCCAGCAGGTTGACGCCAATGACCTTGCTGAAATCCTTCAGATCGTCGTCGAGGAAACGGGCGTTCATCGCACCGGAGATGCCGGCGTTGTTGAACATGATGTGCAGGCCGCCGAACGTGGCGACCGCGAAGTCGACCAGTGCCTTCACGTCATCAATGCTGGACACATCGGTCTTGCGGAACAGCGCCGCCGGGCCGAGCTGGGCACGCAACTCCTGGCCCTGCGCCTCGTTGACGTCGGCAATGACGACCTTCGCGCCTTCGGCAACGAACAGCTCGACCGTCGCACGACCGATGCCGCTGGCGCCGCCGGTGATGATGGCGACCTTGCCGGAAAGTTCCTGTGCCATGTCGCCTCTACCCGCGACGCGTGAACGTGATCGGCAGGCGCTCGATCGTGCGCACTGCGACTGTCGGCGCGTAGGTGATCTCTTCGGCCGGAATCGCCAGCTTGATATCGCCGAGGCGGCGTACGACCTCTCGGGCGACGACCTTGATCTCCATGCGCGACAGCGAGGCGCCGATACAGCGATGCACGCCGACACCGAACGCAACGTGCTTGCCCAGGTTGCCGCGGTTCAGGTCGAAGTTGCGTGGGCACTCGAACTGCGACTCGTCGTCGTTGCCCGATGCGTAGAGCACCATCACGTGCGCATGCTCCGGCAGCTTCTGTCCACCCAGTTCGACTTCCCTGGTCGTCATCTTGGCCAGCGCACGGACCGGCGGCTCGATGCGCAGCAGCTCTTCGACGAAACGATTGAGCAGCCTACCGTCGTCGACCGAAGCCTGCAGGGTCTTCGCGACCTCGGGCTGAGTCGCCAGCACGTAGATCAGATTGCCGATCGCGCTCGCCGTCGTGTCGTTTCCGGCGATGATCATCGCGCGCACCAGTGACACCGCCTCGCCGAATTCGAGCTTGCCGTCGTCGGTCTGCGCGTGAACGAGATCGGACACCATGTCCTCGCGCGGCTGCGCTTCACGCGTACGCATCTCGGCGATGATGAAGTTCTGCAGGTCGCAGATTTGCGCGGCATTGGCGAGCATCTGTTCGCGGTTCTGCATGCGACCGATCTGCGCGGTGACGGCCGATGACCAGGCCTTGACCTTGTCGGCACTGATTTGGCCGAAGCCGAGCTGCTCGCAGATCACCGCGATCGTCAGCGGGATCGCGAAATCGTTGACGCCGTCAACGACCTGGCCGTTGCCGGCCTTGGCGATCAGCTGGTCGATCAGCTTGTTGACCAGCCCGGTGATCTGCGGCTCCAGCTTCGCGACGCGGTGCGCGGTGAAGGCCTTGTCCATCAGCTTGCGGACACGGGTGTGCTCCGGCGGATCAGACTTGATGACATCCGGGAAGAAGCCGCCGCCGTCGCGTTCGAGAATCTGCTTGAACTCCTCGAAGAATCCGCTGGCGTACTGCGCCGCATAGCCGTGCTTGTCGGAGTAGGTCAGCGGATCGCGCAGCACGGTGACAATGTCGTCATAGCGCGACACCAGCCACATGTTGAGCTTGGCGTCGTAGTGCACAGGGCTGTCCTTGCGCAGCGCCTGGTAGAAGGCACCAGGGCGCAGCATGTTCTGCGGATCGGTCATCGAGGCGTCCTTCAGCGCGCCGCCGCCGAATCCCATCGGGCATCCGCCCGCCTGCTGCGCCGTCTTCGCTTGACCCATTTCCATGGCGGCTGATTCCTTGTGTGCTGTGTCGTTGAAACTTCAGTGCCGCGAGTTGCCGCCGTCCGCGACGACCGCAGGCAGTTCGCGTGCCGCCTGCGACACACCGGCGATGCGGTACTGGCGTGGGCTGAGCTTGAACTCGCGCTTGAACATGCGGCTGAAATGCGCAGCGCTCTTGAAGCCGACGCGGTAGGCGATTTCGCTGACCGAGGCTTCGCCGGACTTCGATGCGGTGAGCCACTGCCCCGCCGTCTTCAGGCGCTTGTCCCAGACCAGGGTCGAGAACGGCGTGCCGTGCAGCTTGAGCAGCAGCGACAGATAGCGCGGCGAGATCCCGCAGCCAGCTGCCACCGTGGCAATGCTCAGCTTGGGATCGGACAGATGGGTTTCGATGTAGCGCAGCACGTCGTTGAGGCGCTTGTCCGACAGCGTCTGCCGCTGCGGCGCGCTGGACGCTTCGTCCTTGATCGCCTCGCACAGCACCGACAGCGCACTGTCGACGAGCAGCTGCGCAATGGATTCCCTGAGCTCGCCCGGATCCTCGAAGATGTCGGTGAGGATGCGCTCGGCAATCGAGAACTTGCGGCCCTTGGCGGGAACGCAGAAGCCGGTCTTGACGTCCTGCGGAATCAGCTTGCGCAGCATGTGCGCCGGTACGATCAGGTGCAGCACTTCGTGGGTCGAGTCGTCGCCGGTCAGGCATTCGACCGTGAACGGCGTCATCGACTTGGTGATCAGGAAGTCCCCGGCATTCGCCACCGTCTGCCCGCACTGGTGCGAGACGCTGAGGCGGCCGCGCTTGACGAACCACAGCACGGCAACATCGGTGCCGTCCTCGCGGATATGCGTCCAGGTGCGCCGGAACGACAGCTTGGTCTTCGAGCGCAGACGGATGATCGAACACGAGCCGACGGCCTTGCGATCGGCGCGCACGTCGATGATGGACGCCGCCTCGATCGTGTAGTCGCCCTGGTAATACTCGCGATTCCGCGGCCCGCGGAAGGCGTTCTGGCAATCAAGATAATTGCGCTTGTCGAATACAAAAAGCGTTTCCATCTGCGCTGTCTCCTACCGGCTCGGGTGGCTGGAATACCCCTTCCTAGCTGGAGACAGCGTATCGGCCGCCCTGCCTACCGTCCCCGCAGTTTGCGCGGGGGCATAGACATTTCGCGCATTGGGCCCTGCTGGGCACTCAAAACGCGCCCATTCCGACCGTCGCAAAATGCACCAGGTCATCGGCGTCAAAGTGCCAGTAACGGTTGATCGTGAACGGCCGCTTCTCGGATTCTGGATGCTAACTCTATTGCCGCCGTCCGAGAGCCCAGCCCACCAAGCTCCCGTGAGCTGTTGCTTCGCCAACCAGTACGGAACAGATGTCGCGCCTCTCCGCTTCCGACATCGGGTGGGCGAGCAACCCTTCGACTGCAAACACCCAGATCTTCACCAGTGATTTCGACTTCTTTGGTGAAATTCCTGACTGTTGCATTTCGACTTGAATGAGCTTTTCGCTCAGCTTGTGGAATCGGTCATGCCAAGCGCTGATGCTCGTCGACGTCTGCATGCGCGCGTGGACAGTCGAGACGAGGCGACTGGCCTGCTGCAGTTGCTTCACCACCATGAGAAGCCGGTCGGTCTTGTCGGTGACAGAGCTGCTTAGAAACTTTGCCATGCCTCGCTCGAGTTCCGTATCGAGAACGGCGACCAGCAACTCGTCCTTGTCCTTGAAGTACCAGTAGATGGTATTGGCGGCGACCTCCGCAGCCGAGGCAATCGCACTCATGGAGGTCGATTCGTAGCCTGCTTCGAGAAAAAGCTTCCGCGCCGCGTCGACGATTTCCGTCCGCTTCTCGGCAGAGTCTTGATGAACCTTGTTCCGTGGCATCCGTCTGGTCGACCTGAGCGAGTGGCCGAAGCGCCACGGGCAGCTGATTATACGGCCTCTTGAACGTCGATCAAGGCAATGATAATGTTTCTTGACTGGCATTCAAGAGATATGTTCCGTGACCCTCCAAACCTCCTCCTCGCACTTCCGCAGCAATGGCGTTCACTGCGCCGCGACCCTTCACCTTCCCGAGGGCGCCGGGCCATTTCCGGCGATCCTGATGGTTCATGGCTGGGGCGGCGTGCAGGACGCGCTGACCGTGCCGTTCTACGCGCCGTTCAATCAGGCGGGTTTCGCGGTGATGACCTTCGACTACCCCGGCTGGGGAAAGAGCGAAGGCACGCCGCGGAACGTGATAAACCCCTGGCATCGCGAACGCGACGTGGAGAATGCCCTGGAGCATCTGCGCGCACAGCCTCAAATCGACGCGAGCCGCATCGTGCTGTGGGGAACGTCGTTTGGCGGTGGGCATGTCGTGAAAGTCGCCGCTCGGCATCCGGAGTTGCTGGCTGCCATCGCCCAGGTTCCGATGCTGGACGGAATGGCCGCTGTGAAGGCGGTGCCTCTGATGCGCCTGGTGCGTTTCGGTCTGTCGGCTTTGTACGACTTGTTTCGTGGAAAGAATCCCCTCTTTCTCCCGGTCGTCGGCCAGCTGGGCGAGTGGTCGAGCATGGATCGGGATGGCGCTGCGGAAGCCATGCAGAAGGGCATGCAGGCGCTCGTCGAGCGTGGCGGACCCGAGGCGGGCTACTACGACAATCGCATCGCCGCGCGCTCACTGCTCACGATGGGACTATACCGGCCGTTCAAGAGCTTGAAGGACGTGTCAATCCCGCTGCTTATCGTCGGCGCAACGCGCGACAGCGTCGCGCCATTCGTCGAGGGGACGATTCGCGCACTCGCCAATCCCCGGATCAAGGTCGAAACGCTCGACGCTAACCACTTCGATCCCTATTTCGAGCCTGCCCTGACCCATAATCTCGGGTACCAGCTGGCGTTTCTGAGGGGACTAAGCAGCTCATGAAAGACTTCGGGAAAGGAACTGCGTTGATCACTGGCGCCTCGGCGGGAATCGGCGCGGCACTGGCGCGGGAATTCGCGAAGAACGGACACGATGTGATTCTGGTTGCGCGCAGCATCGGCAAGCTCAAGAAGCTGTCTGCAGAACTGGCTAAAAAGTACGACGTCCGGGCCATTGCGTTGCCCAGTGACCTGGGCGTCTCTGGCGCGGCAGAAGCTCTGTATTCCCAAATCTCGAAGCGGCGCTCGCAGGTGGATTACCTAGTCAATAACGCCGGACTGCTGCACGAAGGTTCGTTCTGGGAGACGCCGCTCGCTGCACATCAGCAGCTCCTGCAATTGAATATCGGCGCGCTCACTGCTCTGACGCACTTGTTCCTCCCTGCCATGATAGAGCGCAAGCGCGGCCGCATCTTGAACCTCGCCTCTACCTCGGCATTTCAGCCTATTCCGTATCTCTCGACGTATGCGGCGAGCAAGGCCTTCGTGCTTTCGTTCTCGGAGGCCCTAAACATTGAGCTCAAAGGGAAAGGCGTAAAGATTACGGCACTGTGTCCGGGCTTTACCGAAACGGAGATGATTTCCAAGGCCAGCGGCAAGTCGATGAGCGTGCCCTTCGTTCGCAATCTCACGGTGGAAGAAGTCGCGCGCGAAGGCTACGCCGCCTGCGTCGCCGGAAAGCCGCTCTACATCAATGGCGCCAGCAACCGAGCAATGATTGCCTTGAGCTCGCTACAGCCTCGATGGAGTCAGCGACTGATCACGGAGATCATTGCCAAGAAGGGGATTACCTGACAGGCAGACTTGGGCTGATCAGCCACTGTCGCTGAAGTGCTTCCTGTCGGTCGTGAACGGCCGCTAGCCGCAGCCCCGACAAGTCGGCCTGCATTAATATGCCTGCGTGAATAGAGATAGCAAAACAGCGTTGGCGCGGCGCGAATCGGCCAAACCCTCAAACGTTTGGCGAGTAATCTCAACCACTTCACACGGCCGACGGCATTCAACCGTTTAGCCTCACAAGCCCACAACCTTGGGCTCGCCTCGATTCAATCCCACCAGGACTTCGCATGAACCATCCGATGTACACCCACTCTGTTCCCGTCTTTAAACAAATGCTGACCGCCCTGAAAGCTATTCTTGTCCAGACGGAAGAGCATGTTGCCGCGAAAGCTATAGAGCCAGATGCGTTCCTCCAAGCGCGACTATTTCCAGACATGTTTCCCCTGGTTAAGCAGGTGCAGATTGCGGCTGATTTCTCGCGAGGAATTGCTGCGCGGCTTGCAGGTGTTGATGTGCCAGCCCTTGAGAGCAATCAGAAAACCTTCGGTGATCTTGACGCCCTGCTGACGCAAACCATGGCTTTTCTGGATAGCGTGACCTCGGAGCAGTTTGAAGGTAAAGAAGGTATCGAGATTGTGCTTCGGCCTGGCACACCAAAGGAACGGAAATTGAGCGGTGAAGCGTATCTGGCCAACTACGGGCTTCCTCAGTTCTTTTTTCACGTCGGCACTGCCTACTCCATCCTGCGCCACAACGGCATGGCCATCGGCAAACGCGACTACATGGGTGTTTATTGAAGCAAAGTGAATCTCCCCCGGCTTTCGTGGAGGCCCGCAATTTCGCGACCGTCCGGAATCACCGGGAAGAACTGAATTCACGACTGCTAGCGTGGTTGAGTGGCGTATGGACAAAACTCCTGACAGCAACATCGGTGCTTTATTACTACGGGCGCAAAAAAGCCCGCCGGGTTTCCCCGGCGGGCTTTTCGTATACCTCTGACCCGTCCTAACCGAGGTTGACACCTTTTCTAAACTGAAAAGGAGAGTCAAATGGAATCAGAGGTTAAGCGGACGCAACGTGATTACACGCTGGCCTTTAAGTTGGCGGTTGTGGAGCAGGTAGA
>JALYJV010000391.1 GCA_030775105.1 Pseudomonadota bacterium
CCCTGATACTCGGCATCGGTGTAGGTCAGGATGCGCTGCTGGATGTCGCCCGGCACACCACCGCAACCGGTGAGTTCGGAAAACGTGCCGGCGCCCATGCGACGCACGGCGTCCATCAGGAACAGACGATCCTGCGCGATGGCGTAGCCGACGCCGAACCAGGCATCGCGCAGATCGTCGGCATAGATGATCGGCACGCCATAGCTGTCGCGATAGATCTCGACGCCCTCGCGCGGAATTTCCGGCGTACCGGGTTTGGTGGCTAGTGCACCGGGCTTGGCGTCGAAGCTCCAGTACATGCGGCGCTGGTCGTCGATATGCGGGCCGTAGTCCGCCGGATTGCCGGTCAGCAGTCCGGCCGCCTGTCCGGTCACGGAAACGAAACCGGACTGACCCGGCGGCAGTGCGTTTTCGGCCTTGAGCACGAGGTCGGCCGGCACGGGAGACGGCGTGCCTCCGGATTGGGGTGCCTTCGATTCACCGCAGGCGGCCAGCAGCGCCGCAAATGCAATGGCAATGCCGATTCTGACTTTTATATTCACTGCGCGCCCCGAGTGCCTTCTCCAGCGCGCAGTGTAGCGAGTCGCTCCAGGCTGCCCGCCGTATTTCCGCAGACTTGCTTGCGGCCGCGGTCAGTCAGCGGCAGCAGGGACCGGCAGGCGCCCGATCGCCGGCGCGATCAGGCTGCCCAGATACAGCTGGTCTCCATGCTGCACGGCACTGGTAATCGGCGCGTAGGCATTCTCGTTGGCGTACTGCAGGTCGGCGACCACCTTGCCGTCCAGATCCAGGCCGAGCACCCAGGCATGCATCGTCGGTGCCGGCTGCAGCGCCTTGGGCAGACGAAACAGGATCTTGCGCAGCCTGGGCTGCGACAGCGTGCTGTCCAGCGCGGCGATGCGCGGGGTATACAGCGCGAGCCAGTAGCGGTCGCGACCGTTGAAATTGATGTTGTCGGGAAAACCCGGCAGGTTGTCGATGAAAACCTCGGTGGTCCCGGCCTTGTCGCCGCGCAGCCAGTGGCGCAGCACGCGGTATTTGTTCATGTCGTTGACGAGCAGGTACTCGTCTCCCGGCCCCATCGTCACGCCATTGGCGAAATACAGGTCGCGCATCAGCACACGGGTCTGACCACTGGCGATGTCGTACTCAAGCACGCGGCCATTCGGACCGTGCTCGAAAACATCGGCCATCACGTCGTGCAGGCCGAAGCGCGATGAGGCGTCTGAGAAGTAGGCCTTGCTGCCATCGGCAGTGATATCGACATCGTCGACGAACTTGAACGGCAATCCATCGGCTTCGACCGACACGACATTCATGCTGCCATCCGCAGCAATGCGCAGCAGTCCGCGGACGGCATCCGCGACATAGATATCGCCATTCGGCGCGAGTGCGAGACCCAGCGGCCGGCCGGCGGTGTTGGCCAACTCTTTCGCGTTCTCGCCGTTGCTGTCAAAGCGCATCACGCGGCCGTCGTCATAACCGGCGTAGAGATTGCCGACACTGTCGATCGCGAGCCCTTCCGGGCCATTGCCGACGTTCTCGGCCAGGCGCACGGCCGGCTTGAGCCGCTCGTTGAGCGGAAACCGACTTGAATCCAGGGTCGGCGGCGTCCAGCTCTGCGGCTCGATCGGCACCGGCAGGAACAGCAGGTAGGCCGCGCAGCCAGCGAGCACAAAAAGGAGCAAGGTCAGCAGTCGCATCATGTCGGTTCTCTCTCCAGAATCCGCCCAGAAGCGCACCCGATGACTGGGTCGGGCACGGATCGATTGTGCGGAGGCACAGCGGGGATGTCCATGAGATACGGACTGAAACATCGCCGGGGGACAAAAGTCACCACCCGATACTGCCGGGCCACCTATAATGCGCGTCCGGTCGCCGGAGACCTGCGCCACCACCCACGGGTCAGAGCGCGGAGCTGGCCTTAGGGGGCGCGTCGCGACCGTTTCACCAATGAATCGCTTTGTGAGGGGAAGCTTCATGTCGCTCAAGAATCCGGTGGAAACCCTGCTGCAGTGGGCGCAGGAACGGCCCAACCAGCCCTGGCTATACCAGTCGATCGACGGTGTCTGGAAGGCAACCACCTGGTCTGAAGCTGAAGCGCAGATCCGCGCCATGGCCACTGCCCTGCGCAAACTCGGCCTGCCGGATGGCGCGGCCGTCGCGATCTCCGGACGCAATACCGCGCACTGGTTCCTCGCCGACATGGCGATCGCGATGGCCGGCTACATCAGCGTCGGCCTTTATCCGAAGCAGGCGACCGACGCGGTCAAGTTCATCCTTGAGCACAGCGAGACCAAGGCTGTGTTCATCGGCCCGATGCCGGACACCGCCGAGTTCATGGGCGCGCTGCCCAAGGGCATGATCACGATCGCCATGCCGTACCCGGACGTTCCGGCCTGCACCCACAAGTGGGACGATCTGGTAAAGAACAGCGAACCGTTCGCCGGCTATGTTGCGCCGGACCCGAAGAAGGTCATCTCGCTGATCTACACCTCGGGCACGACCGGCAATCCCAAGGGCGTGATGATCACGACCGAGAACGTGACGTTCTCGACGCAGGGCCTGATCAAGGCGATGCCGGCGCAAGGCCAGGAACGCTTCTTTTCCTACCTGCCGCTGGCGCATGCTTTCGAGCGTGGCGCGGTCGAACTGGCGTCGATCTATCTCGGTGCGGAAGTCTGGTTCCTAGAGAATCTCGAAAAGCTCGCCGAGCAGCTCAAGCAGGTCGCGCCGACACGCTTCTTCGGTGTGCCGCTGGTCTACGGTCGCATCCAGGCCGGCGTCCTGCGCAAGTTGCCGCAGGAGAAACTCGACCGCCTGCTGAAAATTCCGCTGCTGTCGAGCCTGATCAAGAAGAAGATCAGGAAGGGTGCCGGCCTGCAGAACGCGCGCTACCTGTTCGTCGGCGCTGCGCCGATGCCGGTGTCGCTGATGCAGTGGTTCCAGAAGCTCGGCATCACCGTGCTGCAGGGCTACGGCATGACCGAAAACAACATCTATGCGACCGCCAGCCTGCCCAAGGCCAATCGCCTCGGCGCCGTCGGCCGCGCCATGCCGGGTGCGGACATGCGCCTCTCCGAAGACGGTGAGATCCAGTTCCGCCACGCCGGTGTCACGCCGGGGTACTACAAGGATCCGGAGAAGACCGCCGAACTGTTCACCGCCGATGGCTGGCTACGTACCGGCGACAAGGGCCGCATCGACGAAGATGGTTACCTGTACATCACTGGCCGCGTCAAGGACATCTTCAAGACGCTCAAGGGCAAGTACGTCGCGCCCGCGCCGATCGAGGGCGCGCTCGCGCGCAACACCGACATCGACCAGCTGTGCTTTGTCGGCACCGGCCTCAAGCAGCCGATCATGGTGATCACGCTATCGCAGCAGGGCACGGAGAAACCGCGCGCCGAGTGCGAGAAAGGTCTGGTTGCCGAAATCAGTACGGTAAACGCTACGCTCGAAGCGCACGAGCAGATCGCCAAGATCTTCGTCGCCAGGGACGCGTGGACGATCGACAACAACATCATGACGCCGACGATGAAGGTCAAGCGCAACGAAGTCGAGAAGCGCTACCTCGCACAGCTCGAAGCCAACGCTGACGACTACAAGACGAAGGTAGTCTGGGAGTAACCTCTCTCCCGCGAGGGAAGATGGGGGTGACTGCAGCGTTCCCTCTCCCCTTGCGGGAGAGGGCTAGGGAGAGGGGTCAAGCAAACACGATCGTCTTGTTGCCGTTGACGATGATGCGGTCCTCGACATGCCAGCGCACCGCGCGGGCCAGTACCTGGCGCTCGAGATCGCGACCGAGATCTCGCAGGTCCGGCACCTCATGGCGATGCGAGACGTTTGCAGTGTCCTGCCCGATGATCGGACCCTGATCGAGATCGGACGTCACGTAGTGCGCGGTGGCGCCGATCAGCTTCACGCCACGATCGTAGGCCTGCTGGTAGGGATCGGCACCGACGAAGGCCGGCAGGAAGCTGTGATGGATGTTGATGATGCGCGTCGGATAGCGCGCGACGAAATCCGCCGACAGGATGCGCATGTAGCGCGCGAGGACGATGAAGTCCGCATCGCTGCCTGATTCTCCCAGAATCTCCAGCATCCGCGCTTCGGCCCTGGCGTGGCTCGCCGCATCGATCGCAACATGCTCGAAGCGCACGCCGAAGCGCTCCACCGCCTCGCGCAGATCGGGATGATTGGAAATCACGACCGGAATGTCCACGCGCAATTCGCCGCGCTGCCAGCGCCACAGCAGTTCCATCAGCGCGTGATCGTGCTTCGAGACGAGGATCGCCATGCGTGGACGATCCGCGGCATAGCTGACATGCCACTGCATATCGAAGCGCTTGCCGACGGATTCGGCAAAGGCCTGCCTGAACGCGCTGCGTGAAACATCGAGATGCGGCGTCTGGAATTCCAGACGCATGAAGAAGCGCCCGCCTTCGGGATCGGTCGAGTGCTGATCCAGTTCGGTGACGTTGACCCCGTGCTGGAACAGGAAGGTGGTCACCGCCGAGACAATGCCCGGACGGTCCGGGCAGGCAATCAGCAGGCGGGCAGTGGTTTCAGGTTCGGTGGTCATGTTGCAGCACTCGTTGCGGACGCCAGCGGCGCCCACGGGCGCGCTTTATAGCGGTTCCGCCGGGGTTTTGCGAACCGCGAGAAAGCCTTATGGGGGCAGCAACATCGTAGGACGGGATAGCGAAACGTTTCCCGCCATGTCGCGGAACGGCGGGAAACGCTTCGCTATCTCGCCCTACCGAACTCAGGAAGGCAGCATCGCCTTGAGCTTCGCCGCTTCTGCGGCGAACCACGGGCCATTGGCCTTCAGCGCTTCGGCAACGACCTTGCGCGCATCGGCAGCGCGATCGAGTGCGATCAGCGCCTGCACACGTTGCTCGGCAACCGTAAGCCGGTTGATGCCGTAGGCCAGCTTTGCAGCCTGCTCCAGGAACGGTAGCGCCTCCACCGCCTTGCCGCGCCTGAGCAGACTGCGGCCGTGGCGGAAGGCGTAGACATAGTCATCCGGGTATGCCGCAATCAGCTGCGGCATCAGCGCATCGATCGCGGTGTAGTCACCCGTGACTCCGGCAAGCTGGTCCATGTACACACGCAGGTTGTCCGACAGGTTGCGATCAATCGTCAGATCGCCATCCAGGCGTTCGGCAGCGCGATCGATCGCGCGCTCGAGCAGGGTCTGCTGCGCCGCGCGATCACCGACGGCGCCCTGCAGCTCGCTCGCGGCGAGAATCGCCGAACGCTCATCCGCACAGCGTGGTTCGCCAAAGACCCGCGACTCGACCAGCTGCTCGGCGGCGGCGCGCTGCGCCTTCAGCCGTATCACCTGGTCCGGCGCCTTGGTGGCGCAGTCCATGTAGCGCGACAACTCGTAGGAACGCTCGCAACCGAGTTCGAGCTTGAGCACCGCTTCGCCCTGCGTCAGACACGCAGCCTGATCCTCGGCCTTGGCCGCCTGCAGAAAACGCAGGCGCGCCAACCATGCAGCACTCGTGGTGTCGGCATTCACTGCAGCCTGGGCGACCTCGGGCAAAGCTTGCAACCAGTTGAGTGCGCCTGTCGTGTCGTAGCGCGCGTGATACGAGGCCAATACCGTGCGCGCAGCACCCAGACTGGCCGCACTGTCGTCGACGACCTGCTGCGCCAGCGCATCGATACCGCCGCTGCGCGCGAACATGCCGTCAAGCGCGGCGTAGAAATCCTCGCGGGTCTGCTCGCCGAGGATGCGCCCCAGCTCCTGCCCTGCTGCATCGAGCACCAGATAGCTCGGCAATGCCTTGATGCCGTGCTGATCCTTGAGCGCAGCGCCTTCGGGCGAGTCGGCATCGACTTCAAAAACGACACTGCGCGCCTCCACGCCTTCCCACTGAGGGCCGGTCAGCACATGCGTCGCCATGTAGTAGCAGGAGTAGCACCAGGGCGCGTGGAAATCGACGATCAGCGGCTGCTGGCGCTGCTGCGCCAGCGCCTGCGCCTGGGCAAAAGTCAGCGCCTCGGCGGGTGCCGTCCTGGCAGCCGTTACCGGCATCGTCGTTGCGACTGCGTACTGCGTTTCCGCATTGCGATCCTTGCAGGCGGTGACGCCCACCACCGCCACGAAAACGGCGAGCGCGGTGCGCGCATCGAACCTCATGGCGTCAGTGGTGGCAGGTTGCTGACACCGTCGGGTGTTTCCGAAAAGTAGGAAATGCGCGTGATGAACAACTTGCCGGTCACCGGATCGACGACATTCGACATGCCTTTGTATTCCAGCAGCTGTCTGGACTTTTCGTCGTAGGTCAGTTCCAGCGGGTCAACGACAAAGCGCAGCAGCGAATCCGGCTCGACATAAAAGCGTACCGCCGGTTTGCCCTCGAAGGTCGTGTCCTCGATGCGCCGCGCACGGAACTTGAACTGATCGAGGCTGCCAGCCGCCACCAGCCTGAGATTGATCTTGTCGCCCTTCATCAGCTGATCGAAGTGGGCGAGCAGAAAACTGTGAAAGCCGGCGTCGGCGCAGGTCGGCCCGTCACGCTTGATCGATTCGCTCTCCGGCTTCTTGCCCTTCTCCTGACGCTGCACGACGATCGGATCGGTATTGCTGGTGATCCCTTCGCTGTAGCTGCTCGCGGGCAGATCCATGCGAAACACCGGCACGTAGGGGTCGGCCGTGAAGTCGAGGGTCTTGCTGCCGAGCGTGCTGCCGTCGGGCAGGATGTAGCGGACCTTGCCGCCGATCCATTTGCCCTGCGCGTCGGTCTCCTGCTCGTGGACTTCGGTGTAGAGGTATTGGTTCGACTTGAGATCGAAGGCATAGCCGTAAAAGCGCAGCGTTTCGGCCGAAGCGGACGACACAGCGAACAACAGCGAGAAGGCAGCAAGCAGGCGAATCATGGCGCACATCCTCCGGACATCCATGCAATTGATCATGCGACCTCGGGCCGCCGCAGTCTACTCAGCGGCGATCGAACAGATAATGCGCTACACCCCATTCATTGCCGCCGGCATAGCCGAACAGTTCCGCGACGGCCATGTAGAACATGCGCCAGCGCTGGAACCATAGCGCCGCCTGCTCCGGGCCGTAGCCGGCGCGAAAGACCTCCATGATCTGCGCGCGATTCTGGTCCATGCCGGCCAGCCAGTGATTCGAGGTGCGCTCGTAATGCGTACCACTGACCCACCACTGCTGCACCAGCCGCACATCATCCTGGAAGTTCAACAGCAGGTTCTCGCTCGGCATCGTGCCGCCGGTGAAGAAATACTGCGACATCCAGTCGGTCTGATCCCTGGCCTGGAAGTGATACGCGAGCAGCTTGTGCACGAAGATATGCACGAACAGCTTGGCCTCCGGCTTCATCCAGCGCGCGACCTTGGCGAGCAGCAGGCCGTAGTTCTTCATGTGCTCGAACATCTCGATCGACAGCACGCGATCGAAGCCCTCGCCGAGCGCTTCGGCGACGCCGTGCGTGCCAAAGTCGAACTCGACGATGTTGCCGGTGACGATGGTCAGGTTCTTGAGGCCGCGCTCTGCGGCCTGGCGCAGGATGTATTCGCGCTGGCCGTGTGAATTCGACAGGCCGACGACCTGCGAATGCGGATAACGCGCCGCCAGCCACAGCGACAGCGAACCCCAGCCGCAACCGAGATCGAGCATACGCTGGCCATCCTGCAGCTGCGCACGCTCGGCATAGGTCTGCAGCATCAGCTCTTCGGCCTGCGCCAGTGTTTCGTTGCCGGTCGGATACAGCGCGCAGGAATACTTGAGCCGCGGGCCGAGGTGGATGTGGAAGAACTCCGCCGGCACTTCATAGTGCTGGCTATTTGCTGCGCTGGTATCGATCGCGATCGGGCTGCTGCGTAGCTCGCCGAGGAACTGGTTGAAGCGCTGCGAACGCACTTCGCCGTCGCCTGTCGATTCGTCGACAAGGCGCTGCTTCATCAATTGGCGCATGCCCAGACGGGTCAGGCTGTCGGGGATGAGGCCACGCTCACACAGGTCAATGATGTTCATTCGAATTCAGGGTTACAGAGTCGTTGCTCACTTGCGCGGCCACCACGGAATCAAAGCATTCGTCGTGCGCAGATACTCGGCATAGCCGGGCTTGCGCTGCACCATCTCCGCCTCAAGCATCGGCACCCCGGACAGCTTGAGTAACAGGAAAGCCATGACCACCGGCGCGATCAATACTGCCCCCCCCCACACACCGCCACCGATGACCAGCGGCGCATACGCGAGCCAGTGCACGCACTCGAAGAAGTAGTTCGGATGCCGCGAGTAGTTCCACAGTCCGTCGCGACAGACCTTGCCCTTGTTCGCCGGATTTAGCCGGAACGCCTCCATCTGCCGATCGGCCAGGCCTTCGCCGAATACCGACACCAGCCACAAAGTGATTGCCAGCGCGATGGCCCATGACGGCGGCATCCCGGACCGATACGCAACCGGCGCGAAGGCGGATGCAGCGAGCATCATCGTGAACACGTTCTGGAACTGGAAAAACCAGAACATCTTCCCGTTGGCGGCTTCACCCCATTCGGCGCGCAGGCGCGCATAGCGCCAGTCCTCTGGCTTGCCGTGGTTGCGCACCCACAGATGCCAGCCGAGGCGCAGCCCCCAGGCGCCGCCCATCACCGCGACGAGCATGCGCAGCTCTACGGGGGCGTCGCCGCACACGGCGTAGACCACGGCCAGACCGCCAAGGGTGACTGCCCAGATCGCATCGACCATGCCGGCATTGCGCGTGCGCAGCTGCCAAAGCCAGGCGCCGGTTTTGGCGGCGATGACGATCACCAGGGTCAACAGCACGGCATGAGTGAGCTGCATGGTCTTTCCCGAACTCGGATTTACCATGCGCACTATACGTCGC
>JALYJV010000392.1 GCA_030775105.1 Pseudomonadota bacterium
AGACAGTGTCGTGAGCTGCGTCTGCTCGGTGGTCAGGCGCCAGAAGAAGGTATTGGCATGCAGTCCCAGCGATTGCGTGACGCCCTGCGCAGTCGCGAACAGCAGCGCAACGCCGAACAGCACGCGAAAGCTGTGGCTGCGCGCCAGTTCGCGCATATCGGCGGTCACTGTGGAAAACAGTCCGCCACGACTGGCAGCCGTCGCATGCTGGCGATTCAAGGTGCGCCGCACCGCATGCATCGACGCCAGCGCAGCAAGAATCATGATGACCGCCAGGGTCATCGCGAACGGCGCGTAGTGCTGCCGCTGGGCGATGCTGCCTTCGACCTTGAAGAACACGCTGAAGCCGATCGCCACCGTGGCGAACCCGGCGATCATGCCGATGACCCAGCGCAGCGTGATGATGCTGGCGCGCTCCTTCTCGTTGTCGCTGAACTCCGCACCTGCAGCAAGGAAAGGCAGGTTGAACACCGAAAGCGCGACCCGCAGCAGCACGCCGCAGACGAACAGGGAAGTGAACAGGAGCAGCTGACTGTCCGTATCGGGCAGGGAGAACAGCAGCACGATGCCGATCACGATCATCGGTGTCGCCGCCAGCATGAACGGCAGTCGGCGCCCCCAGCGTGAATGATGATTGTCCGAGAACAGGGCGATCAACGGCTCGGCGATGGCATCGACCAGGAGCGCAAGCCCGAGCGCCAGGCCCGCCAGACCCGCCGAGAGCCCGCAGGCGGTCGTAGCGTAGAACAGCAGGAAGACGTTGAGCGCCGTGTTGACGGTTGCATCGAGTACGGAGCCACAGCCATAGCCCAGCTTCAGGCCCAGGGGCAGCCTGGCTTCGCGCAATGAGACGAGTTGTTCTATCGACGACATGGGCGCGATTGACCGGACAATGGGCGGATGAAAGGGCCGGAACCGCAGCGGTGACGGATCATCGCGTGGCGCGCTCTGCCGTGGCGCACGCGGCGATCTCCGTGCTGATCTTCCGGATGCCGTCCAGCGCCGCGCTGCAGATGGCGGGCATGAAGATGAAACCATGGGGCATGCCCAGGTAGTTCGCGTACTTCACCGGCACGCCGGCAGCCTTGAGCTTGTCCGCGTAGCGCGCGCCGTCGTCGCGTGCGGGATCGATGTCGGCGGTGATGATCAGCGCGGGCGGCAGGGCGGCGTGATTGTCGGCGTGCATCGGCGACAGCAGCGGGTCGGTCAGCGCGGCATTGCCGCGGTAGAGGTCAAGCAATCGCTCGATGTTCTTGCGGTCCAGACCCGGCTGGCCGTTGTCGATCGATGGCGACGCCAGCGTCGCATCGACGCAGGGGTAGATCAGGGTCTGGTGGCAGACCGCCACCTTGCCTTCGCGCGCATTGAGCACGCACAGGGCCGCAGCCAGATTGCCGCCCGCGCTTTCACCCATCACCGCGATCCCGCAGGCCGGTGCGGCGCCGAGCGAGGGATCGTTCGCGAGCCACTCCAGTGCGTCGTAGCAGTCTTCGAGCGCACCGGGGAACGGCGTCTCCGGCGCGAGCCGGTAGTCGACCGAGACGACCAGGCACTGCGCCTGCAGGCTTACATTCGCGCAGAGATGATCGAGCGTATCGACACCGCCGGTGATCCAGCCGCCGCCATGCATGAACAGCACGCGCGGGCAGGCCGGATTCAGTCGCGGCGGCAGGTACTGCTTGATCGCGATCGGCGCGGAGCGTCCGCTGATGCTGCCGCCGATCATCCTGACTTCGGCCGGCAAGGGTAGCGTCATCCATCCCGGTGCCTTGTTGGCCTTGCGCGACGCGATCGACTTCGACGCAACGGAGTCCGCCGTCGGTCCAAGACCCAGCCGATGCACCAGCCTGAGCAGCCCGTAGAGGACCCGCAGGCGAAAGCCGTCCAGTCGTTGTTCTTGCTGTTTCATGTGATGTCCGGTTCAGTCGCCGAAGCGTCCCATCAGGCGCAGCGTGATGGCGCGTGGCTGGATGTAGTACGCCTCGACGGCAGTAGTCTGCGGCGTCGGCAGGTCGGAGGAAAAGTGATTGGTGATGCCGCGCTCGTCGCCGATGTTGCTGACGATCAGCGCGACCTGCGGCAGCCACGTGGTCGCCAGGTTCGACAGGCTGATCTGCGCGTCCCATTGTTGGTAGCCGAACACCGGTCTCTGCTTGACGATCTCGGCCGTCGTCTCGCCGAGGTAGGTATGGGTGATCTGCGTGGCGATGTTCCAGTTGCCGAGCGTGCGGATATAGGACGCGGTTGCCGCAGTCTGCCACTCGGGCGCGAGCGGCCAAGCGGTTCCGACCGGAACGATGTCGCCATTTGATGCGGCATACGGCTCGGTCGTGACGGTCTTCGAATGGCTGGCCGACGCACTCAGGCGCAATCCTTCGACGAAGGGCACGAGCCAGTCGAGCGCGGCCTCGACGCCCTTGCTGTCGACACCGCCGACATTGTCGAGGTACACGACCAGACCGCTGTCGGACTGGACAGTCTGTGGCTCGGTCCAGCGGGCGAAGAATCCGGTCACGTCCATGCGCAGGGTATTGTCGAACCATTGTGTACGGATGCCGGTCTCGTAGTTCCAGATGGTGTCGGACTTGAACATTTCCGGCGCCGGGTTCTGCGCGGTCGGCAGGGTGATGCCGACCTGGATGCCGCCGACGCGAAATCCCTTCGACACCGCCGCGTAGCCCATGATGTTGGGCGTCGCATGCCATGCCAGCGAAGCCTTCGGGTTGAACGCGCTCTCGACGATGCCGTTGTCGATGGTGTTGATCGGCCGTCCGTAGGTGGCGAGAGTGATCAGGCCGCCCTGGTCGTTGGTGCCGCCGGAGGTCGTGCGGTACAGGCGGCCGCCCAGCGTCAGCTCCCAGTTATCGAACAGGCTGCGGGTGACTTCGCCGAACAGCGCGAGTTCGCGGACGCGGACGTCGAGGTCGGACGAGGCGACGTTCGGTTCGCCGCTGCTGGCGAACAGCGATCCGAGGCCGGATTGCAGCAGGTTGAGGATCGGTACGAGAACTTCCAGAGGGAGTCTTGGATCGCCGAGCGGGACCTGCAGCTTCTGCAGGATGTGCTGCTCGAACGCAAACACGCCGGCGACCCACTGCCATCGCGAGTCCCAGCCTGCGGGCGACGCGAAGCGCAGTTCCTGACTGAGCGTCCGCGAGTCGGCGAAGTACTCCTGCGCGGCGAGGATCAACGGCGTGCCCGGCAGCGTGCGCGCGGTCGCCTCGAAGAAGTTGTGGCCATCTTTCTGCACATAGGACGACTCGGACGTCACTTCGACCCAGTCGAACGCGCGGCTCACGCTCAGGTTGGCAAAATCGTAGCGCGTGTCATTGAACGATGGTCGCGGCTTGTCGTTGGTGACCAGTTCGCCGTCCAGATTGTCCGTCACGGCCGATTCTGCGATCTCGGTGGTCTGCTGGGCGTAGGTCAAGCCGATGTTCCAGTCGCCGGGCTGCCAGGCCAGCATGCCGCGCAGTCCGGTCTGCTGGATGTCGTTCGAATCCTTGATGCCAAGGCGGGTGTTGTCGACCCAGCCCGGCTGGTCGCGGTTGAAGCCGACGACGCGCACCGCCGCAGTGTCACCGATCGGAAGGTTGATCGCACCACCATAGGTCGGTGCCTGATCTCCCTCGGCGATCGACGTGTACTGGCCGAACCATTTCAGCTCGCGCACGCCGATCAGCGGCCGCTGCGGGACATAGCGCACCGCTCCGTTCAGCGCCGAAGCGCCGAACAGGGTGCCCTGCGGTCCCTTCAGCACTTCGACGCCTTCGAGATCGAAGGGATTGGGGTCGAGCGACATGAACGGCACGTAGGTGTCGGTGAACGAGGTATTGCCGAACAGGATGCCCGTCGTCGAGCCCGTACCGATGTCCCCCGAAATCCCGCGGATCGTGATGCGTGCGGGCGTATCGCCGGTCGAGGTGAGGTTGACGCCGGGCACGAGCTTGACGATGTCGGCCACCGATTGCGCGCCGCGCCGTTCGAGATCCTCGCCGGACTGCGCGCTGATGCTGGCCGGAATGTCGCGCAGGCGCTTCTCGCGCTTGGTCGCGGTGACGACGATCTCTTCGAGCTGCACGGTGTTGCCGCCGGGCTCGGTATGCGAAGTCGGTGCAGGCGGCGGTTCGCGCAGGGCTTCCACCGCGATGACCGGAATGCTGTCCTCCGGCGACGCGATCTCCGGCGTCGTCGGATCCTGCACGGCTGATTCATCCGTGCCCGGTTCCGGCACCGGTTCTTCCTGCGCAGCCACGCTCATGGCGCCGGCAAGCAGCGCTACGGCGGCAGCGGCTCGCCACGCATGCAACACGTTCAACGTCTTCATCGAATCTCCAGGTCTGTAGCCTGATGTCTCCTCGACGACCGCCCGGATTCAGGCGATCGTTTGCATCTCAATCGGAACCAGCTGGTGCCCGAGGACGCTGATCGCTGTCCATGCAAGGCTGGAGTTGGTCCACAGGAATCCTTCCTGAACCGGGTACTGGTCCTGGCCTTCGCCTGGTAGATCGCTACCATCGAGATCCACGCGCTCGAACAGCTGGCCGAAGCGGCGGTGCATCGCGCCAAGCTTGGCCAGCCATTTCTCAGCGAGACGCTTTGCATCGGCGCTGTAGCCGTAATTCAGCAGTCCTTCAATGGCGATCATCTGCACCGGGGCCCAGCCGTTGCTGCCGTCCCACTGGTGCGGCGACTGCCACAGGTTCGATGCTGCGATGCCGCCGCGGCGCTCCAGCTGCTCCAGCCCCGCCTGCACGACGCGTGCGGCGCGATCCGGTGTGCAGGTCTGCGCGAAGAGCGGCGCAAACGTCGAGAAGCCGAGGTCCGGTGCCAGCGTTCCCGCATCGAGATGCAGGTTGCGGTAGGTGCCGCTGGCTTCGTCCCACAGCTGGCTTTCCACCGCGCTGCGCCGCAGTTCGCCCAGTTCGACGAAGCGGCGATTCAGGGCCTCGTCGCCGGCGTACTCCGCGAGCCAGGCCAGGTCACTGCAGAACCGGCACAGCACGGCATTCAGCAGAACGGTTGCGATGCGCGAGGACTCGATGCGTCCGGAAGGACCGTGATCGACGGCGGTGAAATCCAGGCCGGACTCAGCGCTGGCGCGCAGATCGCGATGGCTCAGGCCGAGGTCGTCTTCGGCATCCAGCGAATAGCGTTCCGGGCGGCGAGCGTCGAGCGCATCCCAGTGGTGATGCAATCCCGTGCGCTCATCGAATCGCGTTGCCGGATCGCTCCAGAAGTCAATGAACTCGCGCTCAAGCAGCGGCAAGGCGCGTGCGTGTACCCAATGCTTCAGTCGCTGCAGGCGCGCCGTGTTGCCTGCCGTGCGCCATTCGCATTCGCTTGCCGCAACCACCTTTCGAACCAGCGTTGCCGACAGCGGCACCTGCGAGCGGCTGAGGTAGTAGTCGCGATTGCCGTTCGGAACGAAGCCGAAGCGGCGGATTGATTCAATCAGGTTGTCTGCCTGCATGCGGCAGATCTCGTTGCGCCCGGTCGCGAGCAGGCCGTCGATGCCGAAGCAGGTGTCCCAGTAATAGGCTTCGCGGAAGCGGCCAGCCGGGATCAGAAACGGGTAGGGCATGACCAGCAGTGAACTGCCGACCGCGCGGGCGCTGGTCTTCACCATTCGCGCCCAGTGTTCCTCGGTGTAGTCAAAAGCCGCGCGCACGTTGGCATCGGGGTGATCAAGGTGAAAACGTGGGGCGACCAGTTCATCGCCGGCGTGCTCGAAGCGCGGCTCGGGCTCAAAAGCCCAGTCGATATAGCGGCTCAGAACATCCGGTCTTTCCAATTGAATTGCGTGCTCATGCAGTCCAAGCAGCCGCTCGAATATGGGGTTCCATTGCGCGTAGTCATCGATGCTGCGCGCGCGCCGTCGCAGATCGGACAGGTGCTTGAAGTCCGGGTGCAGGGACAACTGCCGCGCTTCTTCGAGCAGCGGACTGGCGATGCCGGACGATGCGCTCGGACTTGCCGGAACCGGCGCCGGCATTCCATCGGCCAGATGGCACTCGCTCGCGGAGGGGAGGTCCGGATAGCGCACCTCGTGCAGGCGCAACTGTGCCAGCGCGACGCGCGCTTCGATCTCGCGCCGCGCCGTGCCGTCGAGGACCCGCGGATCCGACCAGCGCCATTCGAGGGCGATGAACTCGTTCAAGGTGTGTGCCCCGGCCGCAGGTGAGGACGCATCTCTTCGACGATGTCGGACAGCGCGGCCGCTGCGCCCGGACACAGCTTCGGCTGCGACAGAAATGCGTGCGGCATGTCCGGGTAGTTCTCCCAGCGCACCGCCACGCCGGCGGCGCGCAGGCGTTCTGCATAGCGGGGTCCGTCATCGCGCAGCACATCGCAGTCCGCAGTCACGATGAATGCCGGCGGCAGACCGCTGAGGTTCGGCGCATGGATAGGCGACACCAGCGGATCGCGCCGGTCGTGATCGCCCAGGTAGAGCTGCAACGTCATCGCCATGTCGGCGCGGGTCAGGCCCTCGTGCTCATTGATAGTCATCGACGGCGATTCCATCGTTGCATCCAAGGACGGATAGATCAGCGTCTGGTGCGCAATCGCCGGGCCACCGCGGTCGCGCGCGAGCAGGCACAGGGCCGCCGAGAGGTTTCCACCCGCGCTGTCGCCGACCACCGCGATCGGTCCCGGCGCACGCGCCGCGAGCCAGGTCAGCGCGTCGTAGCAATCTTCCAGTCCGGAGGGAAAGCGGTGTTCCGGTGCCAGCCGGTAGTCGACAGCCACCACCGCCACACCGAGTCGGTCGCAGAGATTCGCGCAGAGGTAGTCCAACGAATCGACGCCGCCGACCACCCAACCGCCGCCGTGAATGAACAGGATCGACGGCGCTTGATCAGGCTTCGTGCGGAACCACTTCAGCTCCATCGGCCCGCCTTTGCTGGCGATTGTTTCGCGCGCCATCTGTACCGAGGCCGGAAGTGGGTACGTCATCCATGCAATCGGCTTGAGCGCCTTGCGCCTGGTCTCAGGCCATTTCGCCACGGCCGCGTGGTCAGGCATCAAGCCCAGGCGTCGCAGCCAGATCGTCAGGCCGAACACCAGGCGCAGCTTCCATCCGTAGTTCGGTGGCAAGTTCATTGTTTGCAGATTCTCCATCCACTATCGATCCATAGTGAAATCGATTTCATAAAAAAGCAATAGCTGACCATCCTGCCCTTAGCGTCGTCTACATCAGTGGCGTGTGCAAAGTAGGCCAAGGCTTTGATAACGATTGCAGGATTGTCTATGCTTGGCGCAGTTTCATGGATCACGCGGCAAGCATAGAAACCTACATTCATGACGACGCGTCACATCGCAAAGACCATGGCAGACATCGCGCGCCTCGCCGGCGTTTCGACGCCGACGGTCTCGCGCGCCCTGCAGAACAGCCCGCTGGTGACCGACGAAACCCGCAAGCACGTCGTCGCTATCGCCGAGCGTCATGGCTATGCCATCAACCGCAGCGCGCAGAACCTTCGCCGCAAACGGACCGGTACGATCATTGTGGTCGTCGACTTTCCTTCGCTACCCGGGCACAGGATCACCGATCCGTTCCACTTCGAAGCGCTGGCCAACGTGGTCAACGCATTGGCCGCCCGCAGCCAGGATGTGCTCCTCGTCGCGCCGCCGACCGTCAATCGCAATACCTATCCGTCGATGCTGGCCAACAAGGGCGCCGACGGTTTGATCTTTCTCGGCCAGGGCGGGCATCCGGAGATCTTTCGTGACCTGGCAAAGTCGCGCATCCCCTTTGTCGTATGGGGCGGGCAGGTCAGCGATGCGACGTACTGCGTGATCGGCAGCGACAATCTTCGCGGCGGCGATCTGGCGGCGGAACGCTTTGCGGCACTGAAACGACGGCGAGTGCTGTTTGTCGGCCCGCGCAATCACGTCGAGATCGATGCCCGCCGCGAAGGATTCCGCAAAGGCATGCGCGCCCGCGTCAAGGCCGGGACTGTAAATGATTTGATTGTCGAAGACCTGTCGTATGTGACCGCCCACACGGCGATGGACAGCTATCTCGACGCCGGCAAGCCGCCGCCCGATGCGCTGTTCGCCGCCAGCGACACCATTGCCATGGGCGCGATTGCCAGCCTGCGCCGGCACGGCGTCAAGGTGCCGGCCGACTGCAGTGTGATCGGCTACGACGACAGTCCGGCGGCGCTCTATCACACGCCGGCGCTGACGACGATCCGGCAGGACACCCGTCTTGGCGGCGCACTCATGGTCGAGAACCTCATGCAGATACTCGACGGCGCTACACGGCCCGCGATTGTTCTCCCGACCCAACTGATTGTCCGCGAGACCTGAATTCGGCGTCTTGCCAGAGCCATTGACACTGCCGTCAGAACCGGTATGCCATCGACAGCCCTGCAGATTCACCCGACAGGCGGATATCCGCTTCGCCGCCACCGAGGCTTTCCGGTGGGAGCGGACTGCTGAGCCGGTTCGGCGGAATCGAATTCTGTCCGCGCAAGGTGTTCGTGGGCCCCTTGCAGTAGTAGACGTTGATATCCACCCGGGAGTTGTAGCGATAGCTCGCGCCCACCGCGTAGTGCTGTTCCACCACCGCAGGCGCAAGGATGTTGAAAAGGGTCTGGCCGGCGCGCACCGGCTGGTTGCCCCAACTGTAGCCTGAGTTGAGACGCAGGTACGGCGTCGCCTGCCAACCCAGGCCCAGCTTCTTCACCGTCATCGAAGCCCAGCCGAAACCGGGTCCGTCGTCCGAACCCAGCAGCGCCCCATCATGCAACGGCTGCACGGGCGTGCCGAGCGATCGCACCCGGTCATAGCGGATGACCTGCACATCGGCGGCGAAGATCAGTGTGTTGCGCCAGCGATAGGCGGCGCCTGCACCGTAGTTCTCTGGAATGTCGAAGCTGCCTTGATCGGGGAACAGGCCACGATACTTGTCGAACTTCATCATCCGCGTCTTCGGTTGCCAGCTCAAACCGAATGTCAGCGCTTCGACCGGCTCGACCAGCCAGCCGAGCCGGTAACTGATGCCGAATGAACTGTCGTAGCCCTGATTGGTCATCCGGTCCGGCGTCTCCGAGTACGGACCGGGGAACACCGTCGTCGAGAACGCATCGAGCCCGTATGCCTTGAAGCGTTGCAACACCGCGTTGACCGCTACGCCGATCGAATTGCGCTCATTGATCTGCCATGCCAATGCCGGCGAGACGAACAGCTGGGCAAGATCGACGCCGGCGCGGCCGGTCGACCCGAAGCCGGCGTAGGGATTGTCTGCGTAGTCGGTGTTGAGTCCGCCATTGCCGTAGAGCGCAAGGCCGAAGCTGAGGCTTTCCCCGAGTTGCCGTCGATAGCCGAGTTCGGGCACAAAAAAACTGCGGAGCCGGTCGCCGGAAAAATCGCCGTCCGCAGAGCGCAGGGTCAGTTGCCGGTTGCCGTCTATCGAGGCACTGCGTCTGGGGCCGATCCAGTCCAGGCCCAGATCGATGCGGTCGTTCAACAGCGTCAGGCCGGCCGGGTTGCTCGCCGGTGCCAAAGCGTCCTGCGGCAAGGCATATGCGACACCTGCCATGCCCTTGGAGAGATTGCCGTAGCCATGCATGAAGTAGCCGTTGGTGGCAAACGCAACGGCGGGGCACGACAGCAGCGCGAGCGCGACGCAGCGCGCCACCCCTTGTGTATAGCGAATCATGGAAAACTCCTGGCGCCCAGGCGGGCGCTCGATCGAATAATCAGCTCTGCAACAGAGCGTGGGTTTCGAAGTCGAGGAACTCAGGAGGAGCGCGTGCCTGCGGAAGACGCGCACGGAACGCGGAATGATCGATGCGGTCGACGGTGGCGACGCGGACATGTCGCCATCCCGACCAGTCCGGCATCGCCGGTGACGAGGGCAGCACGAACACCGAGCTGGCAATCGACGTGTGCCCGCAAGGTGCGTTGTCGCCGTTGCGCGGGCTCTCCGCAAGCTGCTTCAGCAGTTCCGGCGAGGCGGTCTTGCGGAATTCGGCGAGCAGTTGAGGCGAGCTGCCGCACAGGGCAAGCAGCAGTGGGTTGCCTTCGCGACCTGCCATGCTCTGCGCATGGGCCGCCGGCAGCAGGAGTTGGCTCAGCATCGCAAGGGCGCTGAGCAGTACTGCCAAGGACTGCAGTCGTGCGTTGAGGATCACGCAGACAGTATGGCCGAGCCCGGGAGCTGGCGCACTCGCATTGCTGGCAGTCTAGGCGACCAGCAAGCCGTGTCGCACGGCGAAGTGCACGGCCTCCGCGGCATTGCGTGCATTGACCTTCGCAAGCACCCGGGTGCGGTAGTTCTCCGCGGTCCGATGCTGGATATTCATCGCGGTAGCCAGTTCCTTGCTGCTCAGGCGGGCAATGACATGAAAGAAGGCTTCGCGCTCCCGGGGAGACAGGCGATTCAGGTGTCGGCCTTCACAGCATGAGGAACCGGACTGGCAACTCGACAGCAGTCTGAATGAACATCTCTCCTGGGGCTCGATTCGAAAGGCGCGGTCACCAGAAATCCCCGGACCATCGCACGGTCGGTTCGACGACGCCCGTCGCCAGGTAAGGGCACTCTGGTTGGAAGCATGCTTTGGCTCGTATCTGCCCGGGTGAACCGGGACTGCTTCAATTCCGGGATACAGGTAGAACGCAGCTGAAGTTCTGCGCCTGATCGGTGCTGCCTTGGCCTTTCCAGCGTGCGACCTGCGGATACGGACACAGCGGCCGCGTGCGAACTGGCGTACTGCTGGCTGCGGAGATCAGCGGCTTCATGTCGCTGCTGTGCTTTGCAGCGACAATCACATCAGGTGCGATGCCTTGCTCGACCCAGGCAATCAGCGCTGCGTTGATGTCCGAACCCGGCTCGCCGCTGCCGCCACCGGGCATCTGGCCGAAGGCATTCGGGCCTGGCCCACCCGTGCAGTGATCCAGGCCGGGCACCATGTAGAGCCTGACGAAAGCGTTGGCCTTGTCGGCGCCGACGCTGTCCCGCACCTGCTCGTAGTACTGGATGGTCCGTTGCGCGGGCAGCGCGGCGTCGTTCCAGCCGTGATACAGGATGAGCTTGCCGCCGCGCGCAGCAAATGGCGCGAGATCCGGATCGGTGGCGTTGTAGGCCTTGCCCATGATGCCGCGGTCGGCCGCCGCGAGATCGCGGCTGATGTCGAAGCGATCCAGCGTCCAGTCCGGATCGTTATGGATGAGATATCGATTGAACTCCAGCGCGTACACATAGCCAACAGCCTTGCGCGGCTTGCTGCCGACGAGCCAATCTGCCCACAGATCAGAGTCTTCACTGCCGGGCTCGTAGCCGGCGAGCACACGCCCTGCATGCTCACCCGGGCCGGAACGGATGAGCTTCAGTGCGCGGATCTGCGCATCGGTCAGACAGTCGGCAGTGTCTTCGCCGCTGCAGCGCATGGACTCCGGTTTGAACGGGCACTGCCGCGGGTCATCGATCACGCCATCGCGAACGCCGTCGAGCGCGTCGCAGGCCGCGAGCGTTGCTGCGGCAATCGCCGGCAGTTTCTTCGGCGGGATCCAGCCGTTGGCATTGTCCTTCAGCAGCATCTGCTGCTGCATCCAGGCCAGGGTCGCGACGAGAGACGTACCGTCGGCTGCGGGGCAGCCGGCGAGGATGCCGTCATAGTCATCCGGATAACGCTGCGCTTCCATCAGTCCCTGGCGGCCGCCGTTGGAGCCGCTGCTGAAGTACGAATAGCGCGGTGCGCGGCCGTAGTACGCGGCGATCATCGCCTTGCTGGCAACCGCGGTTTCGTGGATCGCGCGGTAACCGTAGTCCTTGATCAGCTCGGCATTGTTCAGCGCCCAGCGGCCGTCCTTGTCGTTCGCGACATGACCGGTATCGGTCGCAGACACCGCATACCCGCGCGACAGCGCGATCTTCATGCTCAGCGTGTCGATGCTGCCGGCGAAGCCGCCGTTGCCGATGCCCTGGTAACGGCCGTTCCAGTCGCTCTCCGGCATCCAGACCATCATGTTCACGTCGGACTGCGGGGACGGGCGCAGTCGCAGCTCGACTCGGCAGGACGGCGGCTGCGTGAAACCGGGGATGCGGAACAGCAGCGAGATCCAGTCGAGATGGAAGCCGCCACGCACGCGCTCGACCGACATGATCTCTGCGTTCCTGACCGGAATCTTCGCCAGTGCTACGCAGCGCTCTTCGGGTACGGCGGCAGCGTTCGCTCCGGCGGAGAACAGCAGCGCGACCAGCAGCGATCCCAGCATCCGCATCGATAGCTTCATGGAATTCGTCCTTTTTTTGGCGCTCAGAAATTACCCGACAGGCGCAGGATCAGACTGCGCGGCGGCAGGTAGATGTAATCCGTCGGATCGCCGTCTGCGTTGGTCCTGCCGCGCGTGTCTGCGATATTGCCCATGACCAGCGCAACGTCCGGCATCCACTGCCACGCCGTGTTGGCGAGATTGATCTGGGCATCCACCAGCGAATAGCCAAAGATCTCCTGGCGCCGCGCGAGGTTGTTGATCGCCTCCCCGAGATAGGTGTGCGTGACACTGGCGCCGAAGGTCCAGTCGCCCCAGCCGTTGAGATGCGACAGCGTCGTTGCGGTCTGCCAGCGCGGCGCCAGCGGCCAGGCCTGGCCGGGAGGCAGATTCGTTCCATCCGGCGCGACATACGGCGCGGTGGTCACGGTCGCGGTATACGCCGCCGAGCTCGCAAAGGTCAGTCCACCGAAGGGCAACCGGTATTTGAACGCGGCCTCGGCACCCTGCGAGCGCACGCCGCTGACATTGTCGTAGTAGACGATGAGGCCGGACGCATCAGGC
>JALYJV010000393.1 GCA_030775105.1 Pseudomonadota bacterium
CGTTGCCTGGAGCGCTGATATGAAAATGCTGATTGCCATCATCAAGCCCTTCAAGCTCGATGCCGTGCGCGAAGCGCTGGCCGACATCGGCGTACAGGGCATGACGGTGACTGAGGGCCGCGGCTTCGGACGCCAGATAGGCCATACCGAGCTGTATCGCGGGGCCGATCACACGGTCGACTTCCTGCCGAAGATCTAGAGCTAGATCGAGATCGCAGTGACCCCGGAGATGGCGGAGAAAGCCACCGACGCGATCCTCAAGGCAGCCAAGACCGGCCAGGTCGGTGACGACAGGATCTTTATCTACGATCTCGACCAGACGGTGCGTATCCGTACTTGCGAAACGGGTATCGACGCCGTCTGAGGCGCATCAAAGACACATCAACATGACCCCTGCTGATTCCTGATCAGCGGGGGTATTCGTAATCTGGATAGCCGGGCTGGGGGAGCGTATGAAGAAGTTTGCTTGGGGTTTGCTGGCGGTGCTGCCGGGAACGGCGCTGGCTCAGGCCGAGATCAGCGGCGGCGATACCGCCTGGATCATGACGGCCACCGCGCTGGTGCTGTTCATGAGCCTGCCTGGACTGGCGCTGTTCTACGGCGGCCTGGTCCGCGCCAAGAACGTGCTGTCGGTGCTGATGCAGTGTTTTGCGATCGTATGTGCCGTGTCGATCGTCTGGCTGGTCTGCGGCTACAGCATGGCCTTCGCGCCCGGTAACGGCTTCGTCGGTGGCTTGTCCAAGGCCTTCTTCTACGGCGTCAGTGAGAACTCGCTGAGCGGCACGATTCCTGAGACCGCGTTTGCGATGTATCAACTGACCTTTGCCTGCATTACGCCGGCGCTGGTCGTCGGCGGCTTTGCCGAGCGGATGAAGTTCTCTGCGATGCTGCTGTTCTCGGTGCTGTGGCTGCTCGCGGTCTACGTGCCGGTCTGCCACTGGGTGTGGGCGGCGGATGGCTGGCTGTTCAAGCGCGGCCTGCTCGATTTCGCCGGCGGCACGGTTGTCCACATCACCGCAGGTGTCGCGGCGCTGGTCGCCGCAATTGTGCTCAGGCCGCGGCGTGGATTCCTGCAGACGCCGATGACGCCGCACAACCTGACGATGACCGTGACCGGTGCCGGCATGCTGTGGGTCGGCTGGTTCGGCTTCAACGGCGGCTCGGCGCTGGCCGCGAACGGCAACGCCACCATGGCGATCCTGGTCACCCACATCTCGGCCGCTGCCGGCGCGCTGATGTGGAGCGCGATCGAGTGGGTCAAGTACGGCAAGCCTTCGGCGCTGGGTATCGTCACCGGCATGGTTGCCGGTCTGGGCACGATCACGCCGGCTTCCGGCTACGTCGGCCCGGGCGGCGCGCTGGTGATCGGTCTGGTCGCCGGCTTCGTCTGCTTCTTCGCCACCCACGGGCTCAAGCGTGTCCTCAAGATCGACGACTCGCTGGACGTGTTCCCGGTCCACGGCGTCGGCGGCATGCTCGGCACTTTCTTCGCCGGCATTTTTGCCTCTTCGGCGCTGGGTGTGTTCAGCGGTCAGGGTTATGCCGAGGGCATGACGATGAGCTCTCAGCTCGGTGTCCAGCTGCTGGGTATCGGCGCAACGCTCGCTTATACCGCCGTGCTGACCTGGGGACTGCTGAAATTCGTTGGCATGGTCGCGGGTCTGCGCGTCAGCGAGGAACATGAAACCGTTGGTCTGGATACGACGCAGCACAACGAGCGCGGCTACGACCTGCAGTCGCTCTGAACGGCTCTGCGCGCGACAGCCAAGCTGCCATTGCGAGCAGTTCAACCAAAGTAGCCCGGTTTCGCCGCAGGCGAAGCCGGGAAGCCCCGGCTCCGCGATGCGGAACCGGGCTACGACTGCGACTGGATGCAGCTGCGCAAGGTGAGTGTCACCACGCTCAGACCTTTTGGGGTTCCCGCATGCGCTTGCATGACGATATGTTCAGCGTTATCTCAGATTTTGTTATGCCGCCCATCGCAATGCGGCGGGTGGCGTGACTGCTTGCAGCCACACAGCCACACCGTGCGGGTTTTGCCCGATACGCTGAATTTCATCGGCTCGAACGGACCGCCAGCATGCGAGCCATCGCAGAACGGCTGGCGCTGCGACTGACCGCAGGCGCACCACAGATAGTCGCCCGGCGGCAGGTCGAGGACGTATGGGCTGCGCAATGCGCATCTGGGACTGACAGGCGGTACTGACATGGCGCGTTCGAGTGTACGTACTGCTGCGTGATTCATACTAGACTCTGGCAAGCCCATTCCCTGAAGGATCAGAGAACTTGACATGGACGTGACCAGACCGCTGTTCCTTGCTGTACTCCTCGCCGCCACGTTCGGTGCCAGCGCCGGTCAGGTCTACAAATGGGTCGATCCCAGCGGCAAGGTGCGTTACAGCGACATGCCGCAGGCTGGCTGGAAACGGGTAGATCCGGCGACCGGGGCTGCGATTGAGGGCAACGTGAATATCCAGCCGCAGGAAGAGTTGGAGGATCCGGAAGGTGAAGCGGAGGAAGCGGCGGGCGGAGAAGCAAGCCCGGCCAGTCCGCAAGTTGCCAGCAAGCCGCCTTCGCCCGCGCTCAAGGCACAGGAGTGCAAGCGACGCCAGGAGCAGCTTGCGAACTATCAGAAGGCAAATCGCGTCATTACTCAGGATGCGTCAGGCGCGGACAAGGAGTACACCGAGACCGAGCGTTTGCAGCTGATCGAGCGCACGCAAGGCCAGGTCAAGGAGCTTTGCGGCTAGCTTGGGTTTCGGCTCCTGAACGAAAAATGCGCCCTGCCCGGGCGCATTTTTCGTTTCGGCGGCTCGCTCCGGGATTACTGCCCCAGGGCCTTGCGCACGTAGTTCGGCAGCGCAAAAGCGCCGCGGTGCGTATCGGCGTTGTAGTACTGGGTATCAAGCGCGTCGATGGCTTTCGCGTCGAGACGCTGAGCCAATGCGCCGGCCTGCTTGCAGGCGATCGAGCCCGACCACCAGCCGGACGGATAGATCGGCTGCGGGAAGTGCAGCAGGTGGGTCTGCGCGAAGCCGGCGTCACGCATCGCCGCGTGCATTTCGGTGATCAGCGACAGGTGCAGCAGCGGTGATTCGGACTGCTGGACCAGCATGCCGTCCGGCTTCAGGGCCTTGATGCAATCCAGATAGAAGCGCTTGCCGAACAGGCCTTCGGCCGGGCCGACCGGATCGGTCGAGTCGATGATGATCAGGTCGATCGAACCGGGCGTGGCGTCCTTCATCCACTGGATGCCGTCGCCGAAGAACAGCGTCGCGCGCGGGTCGTTGTTCCTGTCGCACAGTTCGGGGAAGTACTGCTCCGAGAGGCGGGTGACGCGCTCGTCGATCTCGACCTGGGTCGCCTGCTTCACTTCCGGATGCTTGAGCACTTCGCGCAGGGTGCCGCAGTCGCCGCCACCGACCACCACGACGTTCTGCGGGTTCGGGTGCGAATTCAGCGCCGGGTGCGACATCATCTCGTGGTAGAGGAAGTTGTCGCGCGTCGAGACCATCGTGCAGCCGTCGATCGTCATCAGGTAGCCGAAGGTTTCGGTTTTCCAGATTTCGATCTTCTGGTACGGCGTCTGCTCCTCATGGAGCTTCTGGCCGGTCAGCGAAAAGGCGGTGCCGGTGGCTTCGACAGGCTCGGAAAACCAGCGTTGATCAAGGCTCATCTGATGCTCTCCCGGAGCGACATCCGGTGGTAAAGGTCGCGGGCCAGCATGTCCAGCCCTAGAATGCGCGCGAGTATAAAGGTTGAATCCCCAAAATGAATGACAGCACCGTGGCATGGACTGCCGAACAGGCGTCCGATCTCTACAACATGCCGTACTGGGGCGAGGGCTACTTCGGCGTCAGCGCCGACGGCCATCTGCAGGTGCGCCCGTTCCGCGAGCGCGACCCGTCGCAGATCGACCTCTACGCACTGGCCCAGCGCCTCAAGACCGAAGGCCTGCAGCTGCCGGTGCTGGTGCGCTTCGTCAACATCCTGCATGACCGCGTCGATGCGCTGACCGGGGCGTTCGCGAGCGTGATCGAGGAGCTGGCTTACACCGGGCAGTACACCGCGGTGTTCCCGATCAAGGTCAATCAGCAGGGCGACGTGATCCGCGAGATTGTCAGCCATGGCGGTGATCGCGTCGGCCTCGAAGCCGGCAGCAAGCCGGAGCTGGCCGCCGTGCTCGGCATGGCGCGTCCGGGCAGTGTCATCGTCTGCAATGGCTACAAGGATCGCGCCTACATTCGCCGCGCACTGATCGGCGAGAAGATCGGCCACAAGGTCTATATCGTCGTCGAGAAACGCTCCGAACTGCCGCTGGTCATCGAAGAATCCAAGCGCCTCGGCGTTTCACCGCGCATCGGCCTGCGCGTGCGCTTGGCATCGATTGGTGCCGGCAAATGGCAGAACACCGGCGGCGAGAAGTCGAAATTCGGACTGTCCTGCGCGCAGGTGCTCGCGGCGGTTGATGAGCTGCGCGCTGCCGGCTGCCTTGATGCGATCCAGATGGTGCATTTCCATCTTGGCTCGCAGGTTGCCAACGTGCAGGACATCGCCCGTGGCATGCGCGAGGCCGCGCGCTTCTACACCGAACTGCGCGCGCTCGGCGTGCCGGTGTCGGTGGTCGACGTCGGCGGTGGTCTGGGCGTCGACTACGAAGGCACGCGTTCGCGTTCCTCATGCTCGATGAATTACACGCAGCGCGAATACGCACGCAATGTCGTGCGCACGCTGCAGGATGTCTGCGCGCAGGCCGGCCAGCCGGAGCCGCACATCATCTCCGAATCCGGCCGTGCGCTGACCGCGCATCATGCGGTGCTGATCACCGACGTGATCGATCACGAATCCGTCCAGGTGCGCGAAGTTCCGCCGGTCGGTGTGGATGAGCCGGCGGTGTTGCAGGAACTGCGCACGCTGTACGCAGATCTCGCCTCGCGCGGGCCGCTGGAATGTCTGCACGATGCGGCGGCATTTCTGCAGGAAGCCCAGGCGCAGTACACGCATGGTTCGCTGACGCTGCGCCAGCG
>JALYJV010000394.1 GCA_030775105.1 Pseudomonadota bacterium
CATCTGGTCAACACCAATTCCTATGTCCGGGGTCGCCTGCTTGCCGACGAAGGGGCGCGGGCACTCAACAGCCCTGACTTTCAGGTGTGCAGTCTGAATGCGCCTTTCGTGACCGGCACGGTGCCGGATCTGGTCGTGCCGGCCGTCGCTGCGCATGCGCAGTACGCACTCGGCCTGATTCCGCAGGTGCCGCCGTTTGCGATGCCTGGCGCGGTGAATTTCATGTCGACCACCTCGCTTTCGGAGGCAATTCTTGGCGCGTTGCTGCGCGGAGAGCCCGGCAAAGCCTACCTGGTCGGCGACGAAAACCTGAGCTTCGCGGAATACTTCGGTGAACTTTTCCGCGCGGCGGGACACTCAGCACCGCTGGAAGTCATCGACCGCGAACATCCACTGCTGCCGGATGTGGCCCTGTACGCCGGACGCGGCGGTTCGGTCTGCTACGAGCCGGATGCGGCGGACGTGGCCCTGCTGGGTTACCGGCGCAACGATGTGCGCCGCACCCTTCAGGAAGTGGTCGAGTTCTACCGGCCGCGTTAGCCAGGCCCGTCCGTTCAGCATCGATTCCCGTTGAGCCGGTAGGCTCATCTCTGACCACGACTTGGAACTTCAGGCATTTCGGGCGATCCTTCCGCCCAAAATCGACGTCTCCCGGTCGATCACCCACACCTTTCAGGAAGATTCAATGCGCCGCACTCTTGTTATTTCCGCCCTGTCCCTTGGCCTTTACTCCGCCGGTCTCGCTGCTGCCGGCGCCAGTGGAGCGCCGATCATTGACAGCTATGAAAACGGCTGCAGCAGCCACAAGGCCGGCAGCGCCGAGCAGAAGAAATGTCTGGGTGATGCCTACAAGGAGATCAGCAAGAACTGCGCTGAGCTGCAGATGATGCTGATCAACAATCCGAATGGCACTTCGAGCGTCAAGCAGAAATCCGAGATGTGGTGCGACGCCAAGAAGAACTTCAAGGTCAAAGGCTGATCGGGCAGGTTTTGTCACTGAGTTGGCCGCATACTGCGTCCCTCATTTCCCACCTGAACTCCCATGTCGCGCCTGATCCTGCCAGAAGCCCGCATTCATCCCGCCGTCCGCGAAGTCGTAGCCGGGCACAACCGCGACATCATCGAAGAGGTCGAGAAGGCGGTTGAACAGCACGCGATCGTCGTCGTCGGCATGGCGCAGAATCCGATGCCGAAGAAGGCACGCAAGCTGTTGACCGAAGCCGGACTGGCGCATCACTACATGGAGTACGGCAGCTACCTGAACACCTGGCGCCGGCGCAATGCGCTGAAGCTGTGGACCGGCTGGCCGACCTTTCCGATGATCTTCGTCAAGGGCACCTTCATCGGTGGCGCAACAGATCTCGAGAAGCTGATTGCCTCCGGCGAGATCAAATCGCTACTGGGCGCCGGCTGAGTCGAACACGGCGAAGCCGGGCGCGCGCCCTATCCGCCCGGCAATCTCGTCGAACGCCGCATAGCGCGGCGTCAGCGGCGGCGATTGCCAGGTTTTCTGCGCAAGGATGCGCAGACGCGGCGATATACCGACTGCAATCTCGGCTTCGGTTTCCGCATCCGGTTCGTCGGTGAAGACAAAGATCTTTGCGCCAAGATTCCGCGACTCATCGGCGGCCACGGTCTTCACCGGCAACGCGTGGACGGTCTGGCAGAGGATGGCAGGCGCATTGACTGCACCACTGAACTCGTTGACGTCCCAGCTTTCGTACATGCTGCACAGATCAGGCCGAGGGGGCAGACCTTCGGGAAAGCCGGCGGCGCGGCCGACGGTGTAGTACAGCGGCCAGTAGCTCGCATTGCTGATCCGGTGGCCGCGATCGAGAAACTCCTGCGGCGCTGGCGGAAACAGATCGCCGATCGGGTTGAAGTCGGTCCACCAGTCAACCACTGAGTCCGGATTGACCATCACGACCTGACCACCGGACACGCCGTCGTGCCAGAAGCGCGTTGTCCGCTGATGGCTGCGCACGATCCCGTCGAGCTCGTTGACGAAATCGAATACGGCGTCCTTGGCGTTGGCCTGGTCGCCATACTTCTGGCGCGCGTAGGCCTGCAGCTGCGGATAGCTGCGGTATTCCGATTGCGGCATGTATTCGTCGCCGCCGGTATGCCAGTACGCGGACGAGAACAATGGCAGGAACTCCTCGATCAGCTCGTGCGCGAACCGCCGCGCCTGCGGGTTGGTGATATCGAGCTTGTCCGGGGCACGTTCGCCCTGTGCGTTGACGAGCTGGTACCCGGGGTGTGCAGCCAGCGCCGCGGTCATATGCCCAGGCATGCCGATCTCGCCAACGACGCTGACCTGATAACGGCGTGCCAGCTCGACGATTTCGCGCACTTCCGCCTTGCTCAGATGCGCTTCCGAGACAATCTCCGGATGACGCTCACTCTCGATGCGGAAGCCCTGGTTGTCGCTGAAATGCAGATGCAGGGTATTCAGCTTGAGCCAGGCCAGTTCCTTGACGTGCTGCATGAGCCAGGCTGGCGTGAAGTACTTGCGTCCTGCATCGACCATCAGACCGCGCTCGGCATAGCGCGGCCAGTCCAGTGCGTGGCCGGCGACGATCGTGCCGTTCTGCGCAAGCAGCTGCAGCAGTGTCCTGGTGCCATAAAAAACACCGGCGGCGGCGACAGCCTGAATCTCTACGTTGTCACCGACGCGCAAGCCATAGCCCTCGTCGCCGAGCCGATTGTCGCAGCGGCCGAGACTCAGCAGGATGTCTCCGCGATTGATGTCGCGTGAGGCGATGAGCGCCGGCCGCCGCCCACTTTGCTCCTGCAGATCGTCGGCCAGCACTTCGGCGACTTCGGCAAGCGCAGCGAGATCTGAGGAAGCAATGGCGATACGAGCGGATGCTGCGTATTGAAATACGCCTTCCGCGGAGTGCCATTCCCGCAGGGCGGGAATCGTGTGCGGTCGGTTTGCAGAATTGTCTGCAGCAGGTAGCGCGGAACATATCGCTGAAGCTGGCGAGCCAGCGAGCGGAGTGGCGCTACTGCCGCAGGCAGCGAGCACGGCCAGCAATCCGATGCCTGCCATGTTGCGAATCCGTCTGTACATCGGTCCCCCAGCTGCTTTCGTCGCTCAGCCCAGCACCTGCAGATTGGCCAGCCGTGCGTACAGACCACCCTTCTGCATCAACTCGGCCGGACTGCCGATCTCGACGATCTGGCCGTGTTCCATCACCACAATGCGATCAGCCTTCTGCACGGTTGCGAGACGGTGCGCGATGACCAGCGTCGTGCGACCGCGCATCGCCGCTTCGAGCCCGCGCTGCACCAGCGCTTCGCTTTCGGCATCGAGCGCGCTGGTGGCTTCGTCGAGCAATAGCAAGGGCGGATTGCGCAACACGGCACGGGCAATTGCGATGCGCTGGCGCTGACCACCGGACAGACGCAGTCCGCGTTCGCCGAGGAAGGTGTGATACCCCTCGGGCAGCCGGCCGATGAACTCGTCGGCCAGCGCGGTCTTTGCTGCCGCGATGACTTCGGCATCGCTGGCATTGGCGTTGCCATAGCGGATGTTTTCCATCGCATTGGCGGAGAAGATCACCGCATCCTGCGGCACGATGCCGATATGCGCGCGCAGCGCTTTGGGATCGAGCTGACGCAGATCCACGCCATTAAAGCGCAGGCTGCCGCTGCCAACGTCGTAGAAGCGCAGCATCAGCTGGAACATCGTCGTCTTGCCGGCGCCGCTCGGGCCGACCAGGGCCACGGTTTCGCCCTCGGCAATGTCCAGCGAGATGCCGGCGAGCGCCGCGGTCTGTGGCCGCGACGGATAGTGAAAGCCGACATTGTCGAAACTCACCCGCGCCTGCCGGGTTTCCGGCAATGCAACCGGGTGCGCAGGCGCCTTGATCGTCGGCTCGGCGGCGAGCAGCTCCATCAGGCGCTCGGTTGCGCCGGCAGCACGCATGACATCGCCCCAGACCTCGGCAACAACGCCGATACCGCCGGCCGTGAACACGGCATACAGCACGAATGAAGCGAGCTGACCCGGCGTCATGTTGCCGGCAATCACCGACTGCGCGCCCAGCCACAGCACGAAGACGATCGCGCCGAAAACGCCGGCAATCACGCCAGCGGTCATGCCTGCGCGCAAGCGGGTGCGGCGTATCGCGGTGATGAAACTGTTCTCGACCGAATGCTCGAAACGACCGATCTCGGCGTGCTCCTGGGTAAACGCCTGTACGGTCGGAATCGCATTGAGAATTTCGCCGGCAACGGCCGAGGTGTCCGCAATACGGTCCTGCGATTCCCGCGACAGACGCTTGATGCCGCGCCCCGCCGCGATCGTCGGCACAACCACAAGCAGGAGCAGCGCGAAGGTCACTGCAAACAGCTTGAGGCTGGTGACCGCGAGCATGACCAGACCACCAGCGAACTGGAACGCGCTGCGCAGTCCCATCGAGATCGACGAGCCGACCACGGTCTGCACCAGCGTCGTGTCCGCGGTCAGGCGCGACAGCACTTCACCGGTTTTGGTCGTTTCGAAGTACGGCGGTGCCTGCGACAGCATCTGCCGGTAGATCGCGTTGCGCAGATCGGCAGTCACGCGCTCGCCGATCCAGCTCACCCAATAGAAGCGTGCAGCGACGACCGCTCCCCAGAACAGCGCAATCGCGAACAGCCCGACGAAGTGCCAATGCACGGTCTGGCTGGCGACAAAACCGTGATCGATCAGATCGCGCAGCGACAGCGGCACCGCCAGCATCGCCACCGAGCCGAAAACAAGCATGATGAAGGCCAGAAGCACGCGGCCACGGTAGGGCCGCAGAAACGGCCACAGGCGTTTGAGCGAGGACAGGCGTCTGGGAGTCTTCGGACTGAGCGCCTCGATCAGCGCGGTGGGTACGTCAGCTTCGACGGCGGGTTCTGGTGATGCATCATTCATGGGGCGCGACCTTACCAGTAGTGCGGCCACCATTGCCGAACCGGTTTCTGACGCCGCTGCCGCCTCCGTTCGGTCACTGCGCATTGCGCGAATCTCGCCCCCCTGCATTTCCAGACCCTGCGATTCATTGACCGTCTCGTGTCAGCGGTGTATAACGCCCGACCTTGCGCTGGCACGCCCAGCTGGAACTTATGTACTCGGGGCACGCTATGACCGCCAAGAAGACAGTGAAATCTGCCAAGGCCACATCGGCAAAATCAGCTAAAAGCAAAACCTCCGGCAGCTCAGGTCTATTGAGCAAGCTCAAGGGTGCGCTGAGCAAAAAACCGGCAGCCAAGCCGGCTGCGAAGAAAGCGCCAATCAAAACCGTGAAGAAATCAGCCGCACCGGCCAAAGCCGCCAAGCCGACAGCCAAGCCAGTCGCCAAACCCGTTGCCAAGGCTGCAAAGCCGGCGGCCAAGAAGCCGGTCGCTGTCGTGAAAAAGCCCGCCGCCAAGGCCGCACCGGCGAAGCCGGTCGCGAAAGCAGCTGCCCCGGCCAAGGCGAAGGCCAAGCCTGTGCCCGCAGCGCCCGCCGCCAAGGCCAAGGCGGCAGCGCCGAACAAGGCGCCGGCCACCAACACCCGTAGCGAGGCGCGCCCCATCGCAGCCAGCACACCGCCGCCCCCGCGGCCCACTGCCCCCCCAGTTCAAATCGTGACCAAAGCCGTCCCCAAGAAGAAAATGCGCCCGACGGTCTACACCGGCGCGTTGACCGAAGAGATCCTTCGGGAAATGAATGACGACGAGTACATGAATGAAGCGCAGCTGGATTTTTTCCGCCGCCGCCTGATTCAGATGCGCCAGGAAGTGCTGCAGCGCGAGCTCGACGTCAAGGAACGCCTGCATGAGCGCGAAGTGTTCGCCGATCCTGCAGACCGCGCCACGGCAGAGGAAGAGCACTGGCTCGACCTGCGCCTGCGTGAGCGTGAATCCCTCTTGCTGCGCAAGGTCGACGACGCCCTGCGCCGTATCGAAGCCCGGGAATTCGGTTACTGCGAAAAGACCGGCGATCCGATCGGTATTCCGCGCCTGCTCGCCCGCCCGACCGCGACCGTCTGCGTCGACGTCAAAGGCCAGGACGAGCGCGTCGAAGCACAGTATCGCGATCGCTGAGCCTCACCATCGACCAGCAAAAAGCCCCGCACCGCGGGGCTTTTTTGTGTCCTGAGCCGGCTGTGTCGACTCTCATAATTTACTTTAAGTATATAACATAAATATATGATTATAATCAATAATGGTGCCCGCGCCCGGAATCGAACCGGGATGGCCAAAAGCCGGGGGATTTTAAGTCCCATGCGTCTACCAATTCCGCCACGCGGGCATCGCGGTACCGCTCAAAAGCGGCGCAATCTTAAACCCTAATGACACTCCGGGAATGGCGCCGATGGCGCGCCGGATCGCACGCATGTATGGAGGCTAGGGTCGGAATTGAACCGGCGTACGCGGATTTGCAGTCCGCTGCAT
>JALYJV010000395.1 GCA_030775105.1 Pseudomonadota bacterium
TCTGCGACACCCCAATCTGCGACCAGAGGAACGTCCAACGCCTTGATCCGGCACATTCGACCGGCAATTTCCGGCGCCAGTTCCTGGATGCGAGTCGACGGGCCTTCGAATACAAGTTCGTCATGCACCTGCATGATCATGCGGATATCCGGCGCGTTCAGTGCCAGATGCGCATGGACATCGATCATCGCGAGCTTGATCAGGTCTGCTGCCGTGCCCTGCAGGGGCGCGTTGATCGCGGTGCGTTCGGCGTACTGGCGCTGGGCCTGGTTGCGCGCATTGATTTCGCGCAGGTACAGCCGCCGGCCGAACAGGGTTTCGACATAACCCTTTTCGCGTGCCGAAGCCTTGGTCATTTCCATGAACTCGCGCACGCCGGGGTAGCGGCCGAAGAACAGGTCGATATAACCCTGCGCCTCGCTGCGGCCGATGCCGAGCTGACGCGCAAGGCCAAAACTCGAGATGCCGTAGATCAGGCCGAAGTTGATCGCCTTGGCGGCGCGGCGCTGTTCGGCAGGCACTTCACTGAGCGGCAGGCCGAAGACTTCCGCGGCGGTTGCCTGATGAATGTCGAGGCCCTTACGGAACGCTTCCTGCAATTTGGCGTCGCCCGAAAAGTGCGCCATCAGACGCAACTCGATCTGCGAGTAGTCGATGGCCAGCAGACGGTTGCCTGGCGCAGGCACGAAGGCCTGGCGGATGCGTCGACCTTCCGCCGAGCGCACCGGGATGTTCTGCAGATTCGGATCCGACGACGACAGTCGACCGGTTGCAGCAACCGCCTGATGATACGAAGTATGGATGCGCCCGGTGCGGCTGTTGACCGCCTGCGGCAACTGCTCGGTGTAGGTCGAGCGCAGCTTCTGCATCGCGCGCCAGTCGAGAATCAGGCGCGGCAGCGGATGCTGTGCGGCGAGTTCCTCGAGCACGTCTTCGGCGGTCGACGGCTCGCCCTTCGGCGTCTTGCCGAGCACCGGCAACTGGAGCTTTTCGTAGAGGATTGCGCCGAGCTGCTTGGGTGAGCCGAGATTGAACTCACCGCCGGCCTGTTCATGCGCCTGCAATTGCAGCTCGTCCATGCGCTGCGCGAGTTCGGCGCTGATCTTGCGTAGCAGGCCGGCATCGACACCGACGCCGGTCTGCTCGATGTTCGCAAGCACCGGCACCAGCGGCATCTCGATGGTCTGGTAGACCGCGTCGAGCGAAGGAATCTGTTGCAGACGCGGGTACAGCGCCTCGTGCAGACGCAGCGTGATGTCGGCGTCTTCGGCGGAATACTTCACCGCCTGTTCGATTGCGACCTGATCGAAAGTCAGCTGGTTGCGTCCCTTGCCGGCAACATCCTCGAACTTGATCGTGCTGTGGCCGAGAAACTTCTGCGCCAGCGTATCCATGTCATGGCGATTGCCGGTCGCATCGAGCACATAGCTCTGCAGCATCGTATCGTGGGCGATACCGCGCACCTGAATGCCGTGATTCGCTAGCACGTTGGCGTCGAACTTCACGTGCTGGCCGAGCTTGGGCAGTGCAGGGTTTTCGAGGATGGGCTTGAGACGGTCGAGCACCATCGCGCGATCCAGCTGTATCGGCGCACCGAGGTAACGATGCCCGACCGGCACATACCAGCCGCTGCCGGCCTCGACCGCAAAGGCGAGACCAACCAGCGAGGCACTGTTGGAATCGAGACTGTCGGTTTCGGTGTCGAAGCAGAGCAGCTTCGCGCCTTCGAGCGCGCTGATCAGCTGGTTCAGCGCCGCCTCGTCCATCACGGCGATGGCTTGCGTCGGCAGTGATGCCGGCAGCTCCGGCTCCACAGGCGTCTCGACAACCACTTCCGTCGCAGGTGCGGTCGTGTCCGCTGCAGGCGCCGGCGGAGAGGCTGCCGCGTTCGGTGCGCCGCCGCGTTCGGCTTCCTCGAGCAGGCGATGGAAATCATGCCGGCGATACAGCGCCGCGAGACGGGTGAAGTCCGGTGCGCGCGGCTGCAGTTCGTCCAGCGTC
>JALYJV010000396.1 GCA_030775105.1 Pseudomonadota bacterium
GGGTTCAGGCCGAGCACCTTCTCGACTTCGTCGAGCAGCTCCAGCGGCGGACGGCCTTCGCGGTCGAGCTTGTTGATGAAGGTGACGATCGGCGTGTCGCGCAGACGACAGACTTCCATCAGCTTGATCGTGCGGGTTTCGACGCCCTTCGCACAGTCGATCACCATCAGCGCCGAGTCGACCGCAGTCAGCGTGCGGTAGGTGTCTTCCGAGAAGTCTTCGTGGCCCGGCGTGTCGAGCAGATTGACGATGCAGTCGTTGTACGGAAACTGCATGACTGAGGTGGTCACCGAGATGCCGCGCTGCTGTTCGAGCGCCATCCAGTCCGAGGTCGCATGGCGGCTGGCCTTGCGCCCCTTGACCGTGCCCGCGAGCTGGATCGCACCGCCGAACAGCAGCAGCTTTTCGGTCAGCGTCGTCTTGCCCGCGTCAGGATGGGAAATGATGGCGAACGTGCGCCTTTTGGCCGCGCGCTCGGCAATGACACTCATGGCAACCTCCGGGAAGGCGCGCATTCTAAGGAATGTCGGCCGAAGTTGCCGAATTGCGCCCGCCCGGGCACCGGCTTCACCAGCGCCAGCGGACCTTGCCCTGCAGCAGGCCGTCCTCGTTGACCTCGCCGGGCACGATCGCCGAGCGCAGCCAGGCGTAGCTCAGGCCGGCATCGATGCCGGACAGCGGCAGTATGCGGTCCAGCCAGGGTGTCAGGCTCATGCCGAGCTCGAAGCGGTCATTGGGCGTCGCATCGATCGGCAGGAACCAGTCGTCGCCGGCACCGGCGCGGTAGCCAGCCGACACGTCGAGCTGGCTGATCCGTCGGCGCAGCCTGGCGTTGGCACCCCAGTCGAGCTGCGCGGCATGGCTGGCCGTGCGACTGCCGCGCCGCAGCGCCAGATCCAGCGTCGCCTGCCACATGCCGATCGTCTGCATGCGCAGCACGCCCAGTTCGTAGGCCGGATCGATTTGCACCATGGCGTCCTGCGGGCCTGCCTCCGGCTGCAGCGACATCAGCCGCAGCACGGTTTCATCCTGAGCCAGCTGCCATTGCAGGGATGCGGTCCAGCTGCGCGCGCTGCTGATCATCGGCAGGCGCGGACTGAAGACGTCGCAGTCACGGCCGCGCAACTGCACCGCCGGCACTGCACCGCCGCTGAAGCGTGAAAAGCGCACCGCCCCCTGCACATCGCAGCTGAGCAGGGCCGGCACGACCCCGCGCCGCTGCAGCCAGGTCAGCGACACGTCGGCGGCGACCGGTGCCCAGCGCAACTCGGCGCTTTGCTGCGCCTGTTCCGCCGCTTCGCTGCTCGGCAGCAGGCGAGTTTCCTGGCGTTGCTGGAGCTTGAGGCTCAGTGGAATGTCGAGCGCCGCCGGGACTCGCGCCTCGAGCTGCTGCTGCATGACCTGACGGCCCAGCGGACCCGGCGCATTGGCATTGACGAAAGCCTGACGGTCCGCCGCGAACAGATCGCCACCGATCAGTTCGTAACGCGAACTCAGGTCGAGCAGGTCCTGTTCGCTCTCCACCGCGATGCGGCCGTCAACAAGGCGGCGAGGGTCACGCTGCTGCAAAGACGTCGAGCCACTGAATTGAGCCTTGGCCACGCCGAAGCGGTTGAGCGCCATCGGCCACTCGTTCGCGGCGCCATCCTGCGTCGCGCGTCCGGCGCACGCCGCAAGAACAACGAGCAACAGAGTCGACAGAGCGAAGCGAAGGGGAAACACGGTCGTGGCGACGATGTCGGACAAAGACCTCGTCGACTATACGGTCGATTCGGCGACTCGGCGCTGAACGCTCAGGTTCGCCGCGTGCCCAGAAGGATGTCGCGACCGCGCAGGGTCTCGAAGATGCGCCGGCCTTCGGCAAGCACCGCTTCCGGCTGCGGATGCGCCAGTTCCGCCGCAATCTGCAGCAGCAACTCACGGCCGCTAGAGGCCGGCGAGGTTTCAATCAGGCTGGTCAGACGCGCCGTCACCGCGTTGATCTCCAGAAAGCGCACGCGATCGCGGCGATCGCGATTGACGATCAGATAGTTCGGCAGCGCATCCGCCTGCTGCGGCTGGAAATCCGGACCGATGCGCTGCACCGGGAATTCGTAAGCCAGAGTCCAGGCCAACGGCGAGAGCATCGGCACGCCGGCAATCGGGTCGCCATTCGGATCGGCCAGATCCAGTCCGGGCTCCAATGGCGAGATCGACAATTCCAGCTCCACCCATTCGTAGTGCGCCAGATCACGCAGGAACGGCGGATCATCCGGATGCTCGCCGCGCTCGTTGTCGAGGAACAGCAGGAATTCCTCAGGCACGCGATGGAACTGCGGCGCAGCGCTGCGGTGGCGCGCGTAGAAATCCCTGACGCGCGCATGCCAGACCGCCTCGCTGGAAATCCTCCGCAGCACCGGAAACGCGCTGGCCAGACAATCTTCGACGTTGTTGTAGAACAGCTCGCGGTAGATGTTCAGACGCCGGTCTTCGGCGTCGGCGCAGGCATTTCGCTGCGGATCGCGCAGATGCGCACTGAACTCGAACTGGCGGCGCTGGAATGCGGGCTCAGCCATGCGCACGCTGACCGTCCGGAAGGTGCTTTGCCTGGATCGTGCGGATCTGCTCGATCTCGCCGAGCAGCTGCTGCAGCGGCGGAATGTTGAAATCGCGTTCGAGCAAGGTCGGCTGCACGCCAACCCGCGCATAAGCGTGATCAAGCAGCGCCCATACAGGGTCAATCACATCCGAGCTATGTGTATCGACGCGCAGGTCTTCGGCTTCGACATAATGACCCGCGATGTGAACGTAGCGCACCCGCTCATGCGGCAACGCATCGATGAACGCACGCGCGTCGTAGCAGTGGTTGATGCTGTTGACGTAGACATTGTTGACGTCGAGCAGCAGATCGCAGTCGGCACGCTCGACGACGGCCTTGATGAATGCAATCTCGCTCAGCTCGGTGGAGAGCGGCAGGTAGTAGCTGGCATTTTCCAGCGCGATACGGCGTTCGAGGATGTCCTGTACACGACGCACACGCGCGGCAACGTATTCGACCGCCTCGGCGGTAAACGGAATCGGCATCAGGTCGTACAGATGGCCGTCGTCCGAGCAGTACGTCAGATGTTCGGTGTAGTCGGCAATGCCATGCAGATCGAGAAACTGCCTGATCTCGCCGACGAAACTTTCATCGAGCGGAGATGGCGAGCCGATCGACAGCGACAGACCATGCGTACTGAACGCATAGCGTTCGGTCAGCGCACGGAACTGCCTGCCCATGCGGCCGCCGATGCGCATCCAGTTTTCCGGCGCGACTTCGAGAAAGCCGATGCCCTGGGCTTGCTGCTCCGCAAGCGGTTCGAGCAGCGCGCGCCGCAAGCCAAGGCCGGCGCCGCTGACTGCTGATCTGGCGAGGGTCATGCCGAGAAAGGAATGGCGCCAGGGGTGTCCTGGCGCCATCGGTTCTTCAGGTTGCGCTTACTTCTTCTCTTCCTTCTTCTCGCCGCACTTGCCTTCGCCGCACTTGTGCTCGCCGGCCTTGGCGTCGGCACTGGCGTCGCCTGCCTTCTTCTCGCCGCACTTGCCTTCGCCACACTTGCCTTCGTGAGCGGCCTTCTTCTCACCGCACTTGCCTTCGCCACACTTGGCTTCGCCGGTCTTGGCAGTATCGTCAGCGGCAGCAACCATGTAGCCCGCACCCAGATCAGCAGTCTGGAAAATGGATGTCTGGGATGCCTGGGCGGCGGCACCGGTCAGTGCGAAAGCGGCGCCGAGTGCGATAACCAGCGGTTTGCGATTCAGATTCATTGTGTCTCTCCTTCGGGGTCTATGGCCGTGGGGGCCGGGTAAAGCCGGAAACAGATGCTGCTCTTTGCTGATGACTCGTAGATGAAGAGCGAGTCGCCTGGAACTGCTGATGCAACTGCTTATACGGATGTCAGACGCTTTTGGATCCAGTAGTCGACCGACAAATAGCGGCCAGCGCCGGTAAAGAACAGGGACAACAGCATGATCAGGTAAGTCACGGCGAACTCGACGCCGTTGTTGAGGATCACCAGGCTGCCGTGCTCGGTCAGGTGGGCGTAGTCGCCGTGCTCGCGCAAGATCTCCTTGGCCTCATTCAGACGCTCAATGGCCATCATGGTTCGGTCGGTCGCGAATGGACCGGCAAATTCGGCAATCGCCAGCCAGCCATGCTCCAGGTGCACGGTGAAGATCGCGACAACCATCGTCGCGATCAGCGGCACAGCGATCAGCCGCACGCCCAGGCCCAGTGCCAGCAGCACCGACCCGGCCAGCTCGGTCGCCGCAGCAAGAAAAGCCAAAGCGGTCGGGAAGGGCAGGCCCAAACCCCAGTCCGGATTGCCGAACCACTCGACGGTCGAGTTAAAGTGGTTGAACTTGCTCATGCCAGCCATCCAGAACACAGGCACCAGATAGGCGCGCAACAGCAGCGGCGCCAGAAAGTCCAGCGCACGGCTGCGATCCAGCAGCCCCCGCACATGCATCATCCACTTCATCATCGCAGCGCCCTCATTCGATGCAGGCATGGTAGCCAGCACCTGCCGGGCAAACTGTGTCCCAGCGTCCACGATTCATGCCCGAAAGCCCGCGCACCCCCTGCAACTGTGACGCGTTACGCAGCAGCGGCCTGACTCTCGAAGTGGCGCACCCAGGCAATGAACTGCTCCTCGGGCATGGCACGGCTGTAATGGTAGCCCTGCTGGATGGCGCAACCGAGGTCGCGCAGCCGGCACATATCGTCTTCGGTTTCCGCGCCTTCGGCGACCAGGTACAAGCCCCCGCGCTCGGCAATCTGGGCGATCGCGCGGACGATATCCGCCGCCCGCGACTGGGTGGCCGACGCGCGCGTGATCACCGGATCGATCTTGATGCCGTCGATTGGGAAACGCAGCAGATGGCTCAGCGACGAGTAGCCGGTACCAAAATCGTCCAGAGAAATCCGGATGCCGGTCGCCCGCAAGGCCTCGATGACTTCAGTCGCGGATTCCAGATTGTTGATCAGCGCCGTTTCGGTGATCTCGGCGATCAGCTGCCCAGCTGGCAGGCCACTGCTGGCCAGCGCTTCGCGGCAGATCACCAACAGCTCCGGCGACAGCATGGCCGCCGACACATTGAACGACACGGCCACGGTGTAGCCGTTGTCGGCCCAATTCTGGATCACCGTGCAGGCCTGCGTCAGCACCGTGCGGGTCATCTCGCGAATCGTGTCCGAACTTTCGGCAATGCGCATGAACTCGCCGGGCATGATCAGGCGACCGTCGGGCTGGCGCCAGCGCACCAGCACCTCGGCACCGACGACCTTTCCGCGCTCGGCGTCGACCACCGGCTGGAAGTACGGCACGAACTGGCCCTGGCGCAGGCCCATGCCGATTTGCTCGGCCAGGGCCAGATGCTTGCGCAAGCGATGCGTCAATCCGCGCTCGCCGAAGCGCAGATGCCCCGAGCCTTCCGCCCGCGCATTGCGCAAGGCCTCGAAGGCGACGTTGATGTATTCCTCGGCGTCGCGCGCGTCGTCCGGGAAAATCGCCGCGCCGGCCGACAGGCTGAGCCGGTAGCGATGGTCTTCCACCTCCACCGGGTGATTCAGGCGCGAGAACGCCTCGGCCGTGATGCGCTTGATATCGGCGCGCGCAACCGCTTCGGAAACCCCACGGTCAACCAGCACGCCGATGGTCAGGGCATCCAGGCGGAACAGCATCTGCGGAAGATGGTCCAGCGCCTGCAGGCGGGTGGCCGCCATGCGCATCACGCGCTCGGCCACGCGCAGACCGAAGCCGCTGCGCAGATTGTCGTACGTGTCGACGCTGATCAGGATCAGGCCGTGCGTGCCGTCGATAGGCCGCTGCCGGCGCACCTCGCGCAGTTCCGCATCCAACGCATTGCGACTCGGCAGGCCCGTGCCCGGATCTTCGAACGCGAGCTGACGAATATGCTCAGCCTGTGCGCGGATCTTGTGGATGGCGCGGACAATCTCGCCGAACTCATCGCCGGTATCCGGCAAGGGCCGGCTCGGCAGCCGCCCCGCAGACACCGCATTCAGACTGCCGGACACCGCCGACAGCGGCGTCACCATGCGCCGATAGACGTAGACCGTGCCGAACAGATTCAGCAGCAACAGCCCAGACAGCATCACCAGGAAATCACGCTGATTCGTACGGAAATGCGCAATCGCCGAGAATGACGTCTGCAGATTGCGTTCATTGGCCTGCTGGACCAGCGTCGCCACAGCGCGCTCGGTCTGCCGATCCAGTTCGCCAACCTGCACGAGGAGCACGGCCAATTTCTCCGGCGTCACCGGTTCGCCCAGCAGGGCCTTGATCGGGCCTGCACCCTCGTTCAGCAGCGTGCGCAGCGTGCTCGCCTGGTCGCCCTCGCCGTCCGGCAGGAACTGCAGCTGGTTGAGCGCGCCGTCAAGCTCCTGACGCACCCCGCGCAGCGCCGGCTGCGGATCACTGCCTTTGGCAAGATTCTCCGCTGCCGCATGGAGTTGGGTTAGCGCATTCGAAGTGGCCGCAGCCACCGACATCGACATCGAAATGCGATTGCTTCCGCCGCGCATGTCCGACTCGACCCGCGACTCGTTGCGGAGCGACAACAGCAGCCATAACCCCGCCAGCAGAATGGCGAGGTGCCCCAGGACAGCGACCGCAATAAATCTGGCTTTGACCGTCTTCATAGGCGCCGAACAGATCGCTATGGGCCCGTCACGCGGACCCCGACCGAAGCTGCATTCTAGCGCCAGCTTCCCGGCCGAAGGGTTGGGTACAGATTCGCGCCCGCCAGCCGCCATGCTGCGACGCGACAAGAGCCAAACCGAGGCTGCGCAGACCCGGAATTCGCGCCCGCTTCGATTACACTGCGCACCCCGCATCGCGGGCAGTCCCAGCAAGGGCCTTTAGCTCAATCGGTTAGAGCAGCGGACTCATAATCCGTAGGTTCCGGGTTCAAGTCCCGGAGGGCCCACCATTCAGTCATTAATTATTGTTATTGAACAATAACAATAAAAAAATATCTCAAGAATACCGGGGCTTTGCCGGGTTCTGGGACGATAGTTTTGGACCAAAGAGCGGGATAAAAGCAAGCTCTCTGCCATTTTACGGAGCACTTTCTCCGTTTTTGCATCGCGGGTCCAAAGGATAACTTCCGAGCGCATAAGACAATGCGAGTCGCGCGGGTCAGACTCGCAGTGCATCTTTATGGCCTCGGTTGATCCAGGGCTATCGCCACATTGCAGAGCACCCTCACCTTCCACGACATCACGCATGAAGCGGTAGATGTCACTGCCGGACTTGGATTTCCGAGGAGACCAAAGAGATTTCCCGAGCGCGTTGTCGCCATCCACTGCTAAGCTCGGTGGCTCTCGCCAGGGATTCGATGATCTGCGCCCGCAGTAGGGGTTCATTAAAGTCCGATTGGCGCGGATCCGTTGATATCCCAATCTCTGGAACGAGCTTCTTCCAGTGTCGATCAACCCAAAGATGGGGCGTAATCTCGCATTCGCGGCGGCCTGCAAGCAGATATTGCCCGTCCTTGAAGACGACACCTTGATCAATCCCAAACTCGAGGTGGTCCACTACGGCGTCTGCGTAGGCCGATGCCAATTGTTCGGTGCTCATTGCTGACCCTTTGCCGGCACGTCCCTTTAAAGAAACCCGCTGGCGCACGTCGTTGGGCGCTAACGGGTCAATGCGAGATCCTCGGATGCAAACGTCACTTTCGAAACGTATGCAGGCTTGGAGTGAGGATTCGCTGAGTTACACA
>JALYJV010000397.1 GCA_030775105.1 Pseudomonadota bacterium
TAGCTGTATTCGACTGCAACACAACGAAAATTAACGCACAACATGGCCAAGCAGCGCACCGAGTATGTATGCCAGAGCTGTGGCATGACTAGCCCTAAATGGCAGGGGCAATGTGCGGATTGCGGCGCCTGGAACAGCCTGGTTGAAACCCTGGCGCAGGCCAAACCGCAGCGCCGCGGCGGCATCAGCGGCACTGCGCTCGGCGGCGTGCAGCGCCTGAGTGAAGTCAGCGTGCAGGAAACGCCTCGTGCATCAACCGGCATGCCGGAAGTGGATCGAGTGCTGGGTGGTGGCATCGTGGCGGGTGCGGTCATCCTGATCGGAGGCGATCCGGGCATCGGCAAGTCGACCCTGCTGCTGCAGGTGCTGTCGGCGGTTCAGGCGCGCATGTCGACGCTGTACGTGACCGGTGAAGAATCGTTGTCGCAGGTGCATCTGCGCGCACAGCGCCTAGGCCTGACCAACCTCGACGTACCGGCATTGGCAGAAACCGAGGTCGAGCAGATCCTTGCGCAGATGCAGCAACACAAGCCGGCTTTCGTCGTCATCGATTCGATCCAGACCCTGTATACCGACGCGCTGGATTCGGCGCCGGGCTCAGTGTCGCAGCTGCGCGAAAGCGCCGCGCGCCTCGTGCGTTTTGCCAAGGCCTCGCAGACCGCGATCGTGCTGGTGGGGCACGTGACCAAGGAAGGCACTATCGCCGGCCCACGCGTGCTCGAACACATGGTCGATACCGTACTGTACTTCGAGCACGACCCGGGTTCGCGTTATCGGGTGATCCGCGCGATCAAGAACCGCTTCGGCGCAGTCAACGAACTCGGTGTGTTTGCGATGACCGACACCGGTCTGCGCGAAGTCAGCAATCCATCGGCGCTGTTTCTGTCGCGGCATGACGAGCCGGTGCCGGGCAGCGTCGTCACTGTAACTCGCCAGGGCAGTCGCCCTCTGCTGGTGGAAGTGCAGGCGCTGGTGGACCGCTCGATGGTCGGCAATCCGCGCCGTGTCACCCTCGGCCTCGAAGGCAATCGCCTCAACATGCTGCTCGCCGTGCTGCATCGCCATGGCGGCATCAGTCTGGGCGATCAGGATGTCTTCGCGAATGTGGTCGGTGGCCTGCGGCTGCAGGAAACCGCGGTTGATCTGCCGCTGTTGCTGGCGACGCTGTCGAGTTTCCGCTCCAGGCCTTGGCCCGGAGACTGTGTCGTGTTCGGCGAAGTCGGTCTCGCCGGTGAGGTGCGTCCGGTCGCTGCCGGTGAGGAACGCCTGCTGGAAGCGGCCAAGCACGGCTTCAAGCGAGCGATCGTCCCTGAAGGCAACAAGCCGCGGCGCGGCGCGAAGCTCGATATCGAAGTGATTCCGGTGTTGCGTCTGGCGCAGGCGCTGGAACAGTTCTAAGCCGTCTTCTTAGGCTTTGTCTTCACGTGCGTACGCGGCGGCCATACGCGCGTCGCCTTCACCGCGTTGGCGCGCATTTCGATGATCTCGAACTGATACTCGCCAACTTCGACCTTGGCGCCGGTCTGCGGCAGGTGCTCAAGCTTCTCGAGCAGCAGGCCGTTGATCGTCTTGGGGCCGTTGGTCGGCAGCCGCCAGCCGAGATTCTTGTTGAGGCTGCGGATCGTCACTGAGCCTGTGACCCGATAGCTGCCGTCGTCATCGGCGTAGACGTTCTTGATCCGTGTGGCGGGGTCCGACGTGAACTCGCCGATGACTTCTTCAAGGATGTCCTCGATCGTCACCAGGCCCTGGATATCGCCGTATTCGTCGACGACAAAGCCGATGCGGCGCTTCTGGTTCTGGAAGTTCAGCAGCTGCTGGTTCAGCGGCGTGCCCTCGGGCACGAAGTAGGGCTCGCGTGCCAGCGACAGCAGGCCCTGAACGTCGAGATTGTCCTCGGCAGCGAGGCGTACCACGCGGCGCAGATGGATCACGCCCTTGAGGTTGTCGATCGAGCCATCGAACACCGGAATGCGCGTGTGCTGGCTGCCGATGATCTCGTTACGCACGACCTCCCAGGGCTCGGAGATGTCGATGCCGACGATCTCGTTGCGCGGCACCATGATGTCTTCCACAGTGGCCTTTTCGAGATCGAGAATGGACAGCAACATCTTCTGGTGACGGTGCGGAATCATCGCGCCGGCTTCGGCGACGACGGAGCGCAGTTCCTCGACGCTGAGGCTGTGCTGAGCGGCATCCTCGGCCGCGACGCCGAACAGGCGCAGGATGCGATTGCCGATCAGGTTGACGATGTCGATCAACCAGCCGAACAGCTTGGTGATCGGCCAGTACAGCAAAGCGGCCGGCAGGCCGACTCGCTCCGGATGGATCGCGCCCAGGGTCTTGGGCATGGACTCGGCAAACACGAAGATCAGCAGCGCGGTGCCGATCGTCGCCAGCAACATCGCGGTTTCGGGATCTGCGACCAACTGGGTCGCAATTCCCAGCAGCAGCATGGGAATCAAGGCCTGGAAGACATTGTTCAGCATCAGGATCAGGCCGATGAGCCTATCCGGGCGGGCGAGCAGCTCGGTGGCCATCTTGGCAACGCGATCACCGCGCTGGGCGCGATGCTTGAGCCGGTAACGGTTCATCACCATCAACCCGGTTTCCGAGCCTGATAAAAAGCCGGAGGCAAGCAGGCACAGCACCAGCAGGCCTACCATTACAGCAAGGGGTATTTCGTCCAAAAGCGCGGTCGGAAGTGGCCGTGTCGGTTGAGCTTGTTATCGAACTGACCGGTGTGCTGTCAAGCGGGTTTACATGAAGTAAGTTCGCTAACTCCAATGCCTACCGAGTAATTGTTCCAATACAAGTTTGCTGCCGAAGTATGCGAGTACGAGCATCATGTAGCCCGCCAGAGTCCAGCGGATCGCAGTGCGACCACGCCAGCCGTGACGCAGGCGCCCCCACAGCAGTACGCCGAAGATCAGCCATGCGGTCACCGACAGCACCGTCTTGTGGGCGAGGTGCTGGGCCAACCAGTCACGGATAAACCACAAGCCCGACAGCAAGGTCAGTGACAGCAGAGCGAAGCCGATGGCGATCAGCTGGAACAACAGGCGCTCCATCGTCTGCAGCGGGGGCAGAGCATTGGCCAGGCGGGACATGCTGCGGCCATGCAGCAGGCGGTCCTGCGAAGCCAGCAGCAGGGCCTGCACCGCGGCCAGGGTCAGCAGGCCGGCGGAGAACAGCGACAGCACGATATGACTGCGCGCCTTCCAGCCCGTGACACTCAGTTCGCTGACCGGTGTCGGCCAGGCGGCGGCGAGTACGGCGACGACGCCGGCCAGCGGGTAAACCGCTGCGCCCATCATGCGCAGCGGCTCGCGGAAGCACATGAGCCAGAGCAGGGCCGCGGACTGCCAGACGAACAGCGATACCGCTTCATTGATGCCGATCGTCACGGCATCGCCCTGGAATACATGCTGGCTCAGAGCCAGCAGATGCAGGGCCAGTGCTGGCGCCGGCAGCGTGCGCTCGATCCAGCCCGGACGATTGCCATAGATGGCCAGTGCCGAGCCGACGTAAAGCAGGAGTGCGATGAGGCTGAGGATCATGGCCGGCGAGCTTATCACTGCGTGTCCGGATGTTGAGCCGTCATGGAGCCGGTTAAGCCCTGTGCTAGGATCATTTTTGGGATCCAAACTCGAATGGCGCATGCGGATCAAAGTCCTGGGCTGTAGTGGTGGTCTCGGCCCTGGCCTGCGCACGACGAGCCTGCTCGTTGATGACGAATTTCTGATCGATGCTGGCACCGGTGTCGGCGATCTGACGCTCTCGCAGCAGCGCCGCATCCGTCACGTGTTTCTGACGCACAGCCATCTCGATCATGTATGTGGTCTGGCGTTCATTGCCGACAATCTGTTTGACCTGATCGATCGGCCGATCGAAGTGCACGGTTCAGCCGAAACCCTGGCGACACTGCGCGAGCACATCTTCAACTGGAAGATATGGCCTGACTTTTCCAAGCTGCCGGATGAAGAAAAGCCCTTGCTGCGCTGGCGCGAGACCCATGTCGGCGAGCCCTATGAACTGGATGCCGGACGCAAGCTCACCGCATTCAAGGTGTTGCACACGGTGCCGGCGGTCGGTTACGCCATTGAAGGCCGGCGTGGCACTTTTGTGTTTACCGGCGATACCTATGCCGACGACGGCATGTGGAGCTTTCTCAACGGCCTGTCGCAGCTCGACAAGCTGATGATCGAAATCGCCTTCCCCGACGAGCAGCAGGCACTGGGTTATGCGTCCAAGCATTTCACCCCGGCGCTGCTGGGCAGCGAGCTGCAGAAGCTGAAGCACCATCCCAAGCTGTTCCTGACCCACCACAAGCCGGGCAGCGAAGCGACAATCCAGAAACAGTGTCGGACCGCGCTGCGTGGTTGGGAATACAGCCATCTCCAGCGTGGCGACAGCATTACGCTGGAATGACCAGCAGGGCCGACGGGCGGCCCTCCTGAAGCGCCACGCCGAGTTGAACTAGCCCTAGAATAGCGACCCGCTTAGCCCCGACGTTGCTCCGCCATGTTTGAAAATCTGACTTCCCGGCTGTCCCGCGTACTCGATGCCATCCGTGGTCAGGGTCGCCTGACTGAAGATCAGATCAATGCCGCCGCCCGCGAACTGCGCATGGCCTTGCTCGAGGCCGACGTCGCGCTGCCGGTGGTCAAGACCTTCGTCGACCAGATTCGCGAGAAGGCCCTAGGCGTCGAGATCACGCAGTCGCTGACACCGGGTCAGGAGTTCCTGCGCATCGTCCAGCGCCAGCTGACCGAAACCCTCGGCGGCACGTCCGAACCGTTGAACCTGCGTCAGCAGCCCCCGGCGATCATCCTCATGGCCGGCCTGCAGGGATCTGGCAAGACGACGACGACCGGCAAGCTTGCGCGCCTGCTCAAGGAGCAGGAAAAGAAGAACGTCATCGTGGTGTCCTGCGATGTCTATCGTCCGGCCGCGATCGAACAGCTGCGTATCGTTGCCGGCAGCGTCGGGGTCGAGTGGTTCCCGTCGGCCGTCGGCCAGGACCCGGTCGTGATTGCGACTGCAGCATTGGCCCATGCGCGCCGGCAGTACGCGGATGTGCTGATTGTCGACACCGCAGGCCGCACCGCGATCGATCAGGAGATGATGGCCGAGATCGCCGCACTGCATGCAGCGCTGACGCCGGTCGAAACCCTGTTTGTCGTCGACAGCATGACCGGTCAGGACGCCGCCAAGACCGCGCGTGCTTTTGCCGATGTATTGCCTCTGACCGGTGTTGTGCTGACCAAGGTCGATGGCGATTCGCGGGGTGGCGCGGCGCTGTCGGTGCGTGAAGTTACCGGCAAGCCGATCAAGTTCCTTGGCGTAGGCGAAAAGTCCGACAAGCTCGAAGTCTTCCATCCTGACCGCATTGCCTCGCGCATCCTCGGTCAGGGCGACATGCTCGGTCTGATCGAAGACACCGTTCGCAAGGTCGACCATGAGAAGGCGCAGAAGCTCGCCGACAAGCTCAAGAAGAACAAGAGTTTTGATCTTGAGGATTTCCGCGAGCAGATGATGCAGATGGAAAACATGGGCGACATGAGCGCGCTGCTCGAGAAGCTGCCTGGCGGCGCACAGATGCAGGCCCAGCTCAAGAATGTGGACACCGGCAAGCAGGTGCGCCGGACGATTGCGATCATCAGTTCGATGACCCGTCAGGAGCGTCGCTTCCCGGACGTCATCAAGGCTTCGCGCAAGCGCCGCATCGCAGCTGGCAGCGGAGTCGAGGTGCAGGAGGTCAATCGCCTGCTGCGCCAGTTCGAGACCACGCGCGACATGATGAAGAAGGTCGCCAGTGGCGGCATGGCAAAGATGATGCGTGCTCTGGGTGGTCGCATGCCGCCCGGCATGATTCCACGTCGCTGATTGTTCCTCTTGATGCCGAATCCCAAACGTCTGCCGACTGAAGGCCGTCCCGCCCCATGAAACGCTTCAAGCGCCCTTTCGCTGCCCGGTTGGTCGTCATATTGTCGCTATGGATGCCGGTATCGACGCTGTGGGCGGCCGGGCCGGTGGCGGTGTCTTCTGG
>JALYJV010000398.1 GCA_030775105.1 Pseudomonadota bacterium
CGGTATCGCCGGGCGCGCGGCCGGCGACCGTCGTGCCGTTCTTGCTGCCGAGATCGCCGAAACGCCAGCAGCCCTCGGAAACGGCGAGCCGCGCATGGTGTCGCGAGAGCCTGGGATCATCGACACGCAGGTCGCAGTCCTGGCCGCGACCGATCAGGTGGTCGCGCTCAGGGTCCAGCGAAAACTGGCGCGCGGGCTGGTCCGGCGGAAAGACCGTCAGGCGCGCAGGCATCGCCGGCCCCCGCCTTCATGATGCATTGCTCGCCAGTGTCAGGCTGTAACGAAGCGTCGCTGCCGCCGACCGCAGCTGGCCCGCGACATTCGTCAGGTCGCGCGACGAGCGCCATACGTCGGGCAGCCCGCTGCCGCTGGCACTGACTACCCGTTCGTCGAATGCCTCGAGGTAGGTGATCGCCGCGACCAGCTGGCCGCCGGCATAGGCGCTGGACGAAGCGTTGAACAGGCTGACCAGATCGCCCTGCAGGCTGCTGCTCATGCTCGAGGCGTGTTGATTGAGTAGCGACGCGAGCTTCGAATACTTGGACTGTATGGCGATCGACAACGGACGCGTGTCGGCCGCGATGATGAACTCTGAAAAATCCGCCTTGCTGCCGCCGGAACGGATGCTGCCGCTGCCGACCAAGGTCGTGATGTCGCTGAAGCTGCCGCCATCCGGCGCCGAATACAGGCGGAAAGGCGAACCGATCGTGTACTGCAGGTTGTGGGTGTACAGTTCGACCGACACGACGCCGCTGAAACTCAGACCGCCACTGGCCGGTGGCGCGATCTTCACCACCAGCGGAAATGCCGCCGGCAACGAGATGCCGGATCCCAGCCTGCTCACGAATCCGGGGGACAAGGGATTCACGACCTGCGCGCTGATGCCCAGGTTATCGGCGCTGAGGCCGACGACGTTTTCGAAGCGGATCGTCAGGGTTGCGCTGGCACTGCCGAGAGCGACATCGACGCGAGCCGTGTTGCCGTCAATCTGGATGTCGTAGATGCCGTTGGCGGCATGAGCGGGCAGCACGAGCCACAGCAGGCAGGCCGCTAAAGCGATTCGTCGGGCCAGATGGATCATGGGCTCGTACCTCTGACTTCGCGCGCGGAGTGTACCCCCGCGCATTGGCAAAGTGAATAAGACGACGCCTCGACTTAAGTATCTGTATTTAAAAGAGTTATTGACATAATTCGCCTGGTTTGCGCGCGCAGAACTGCGGCATGGGCCAAACCACCGCGGCCACATGAGTGATTTCCCGGGTGCCAAGGCGGCTGCCTGACTGCGAATTTCGAGATCCAGAAGCCGCTTCGGCCGGAGACCACGATGTTCACGCAGCGCATGATTCGCATCGGCACACCCATCGTCGCCGCCCTGTTCTTTCTGTTGTCCGCCGTCACGGCCCAGGCCGCCGCGCAGCTCGGTCCCAGCCTGCGCGAAGCGCTCAACCATGCGGCGCCGGGCGACGGCATCGAAGTCATCGTTTCCTTCACGGGCGACGGCCCGTTGACCGCCAGCCAGATCAGCGCGCTGCGCGGGTTGGGACTCAAAGGCATCTATTTCAGGTCGCTGCCGATCGCGGGTGTCATCGCAACACCGTCGCAGACTGCGCAACTGGCGGCGCTGCCCGACGTCCGTTCGGTGTGGCTGAACGACTTGCTCGAGTACGAAAACGACGGCAGCACCGAGATCACCGGCGTCGACCGCGCGCGCACCGATTCGCGGCTGCGCTCGTTCAACGGATTGCCGTTCAGCGGCAAGGGCGTCGGCGTGCTGATCAACGATTCCGGCATCGACGGCACGCATGCCGACCTGATGTATCCGACTCACGTGGTCCAGAACGTCGCCGGACAGACCAACCTGCACGCCCAGGACGCGCTGCTGCCGGTGACCTACACCGAAGATGTGCCCAACACCGACATCGGCGGCGGGCACGGCACGCACGTGGCCGGCATCGTCGGCGCCACCGGCGCCCGCTCCGGCGGCCGTTACGAGGGCGTCGCGCCCGGCGCCAGCCTGATCGGCTATGGCTCCGGCGCCGCGCTGTTCATCCTCGATTCCATCGGCGGCTTCGATTACGCGCTGACCAACCAGGCGCGCTATGGCATCCGCGTGGTCTCCAATTCCTTCGGTGCGACCAGCGACGTCGGCACCGACTTCAATCCGGACGATCCGACCAACATCGCGACCAAGCGGCTCGCGGATCGCAACATTGTCATCGTCTTCTCGGCCGGCAATTCCGGATCCGGGGAAAGCACGATCACCGGCAATTTCAAGAAGGCGCCCTGGGTCGTGCTGGCCGCGGCCGGCAACAAGGCCGGCAACGTGGCGAACTTCTCTTCGCGCGGGCTGGAAGGCCGCGGCGGTACCGTCGTCATCGACGGGGAAACCTTCCAGTGGGAGGACCGCCCGACCGTCGCGACGCCGGGCGTGGATGTCGTTTCAACGCGTGCCTCGCTGGGCGACACCTGGACAGATCTCGGCGACGAGAATGTTCCCGTCGCCTACCAGCCGTTTTACACGACGTTCTCCGGCACCTCCATGTCCGCACCGCACCTGTCGGGCATCGTCGCGCTGATGCTCGAGGCCAACCCACAGCTCCACTGGAGCGACGTCAAGCGCATCCTGCAGCGGACCGCGACCAACCTGCCGGGCGAGGAATCCTGGGAAACCGGCGCCGGATATGCCAATGCGCATGCCGCGGTGGCGATGGCCCGGGGCCTGCGCACGGACTACGGCAGCACCGCCAACCTGTACCGCACATTCAATAGCGTGCCGGACATCAGCGTGCTGCGGGATGAGACGCACCCGATCGCCTTCATGCCGGTCGGCGCCAGCGGCTCCGTGCAGTTCACGGT
>JALYJV010000399.1 GCA_030775105.1 Pseudomonadota bacterium
GTCGATGCCGAGGTCGGCTTCGAGATCGGCATCAAGGCCGAGCATGTCGGTCGGATACCCGGTGCGGTCGGCGACGATGGCGACCAGTGTCGACTGGAAGTCGGTACTGCTGAGAGGGGTGAGGTGAGACGCGGAGGCCGTGGGTGCTGAAATTTCAGCCGCGGTCGTGGCGGGTGCGAGTGCCTGCAGCGCAGTCAGGATCGCATTCAGGGTCTTGACCTTGGTATAGCGCTCCATGTTCTGCTGGATCGCAGCCGCGATGGTTTCCGGTACGGCCTTGCGCAGCGCGCCGACGATCTCGACGCGCTTGATCGAGTCGATGCCGAGGTCGGCTTCGAGATCGGCATCAAGGCCGAGCATGTCGGTCGGATACCCAGTGCGGTCGGCGACGATCGTCAGTAGCACTGTCTTGAAATCGGTCCGTTCGACGCGCGTTGCGGTCGATGCGCTGATGGCATTCATGACCGGTGCTGCGGCCGGCATGGTCGCCGGCGTGACGATGGCTGGTGCGACGGGGGCCGCAACGGCAGGTAGCGGGATGCCCGGCAGATTCAGTGCTGCGGACTGCGGCAATGGGGTGCCACCGAGATATTGCTGCACCACGCGTTCCTGCAGGTCGAGGAACTGGCGCATGGTTTGCTGGTAAGCAATCAGAGCTTCATTGCTGAGTGCACTGGGCGCGGCAGTACCGGTCGGTGCCAAAACGCTGGCGGGCAGGCGGGCGCGGATCGTCGCCTCCAGCTTCGCTTCGATGTCGGCGCGTGCCGATGCGGCGCTCGCAGCCGTCAGTGCGGGCAGCTTGCCGGTGCGCTGCTCGGGCTCAAGCTGCGGGCGTGCACAACCACCACTGAGCATCCAGACATGCTTCGCCAGGACCGGAACTGCAGCGCGTTCGCGCAGTTGGGCGAGGTCAAGCAACGGCAGATCGCGTTGCGCGTACAGCGCCGCGACATCGAAGCTGACGCCGGCGACGAACAGTTCGGCGAGACCGAGCTGCAGGCCGCGCAGTCCCTGCGCGCCGGTGTCGAGGGAGATTGCCAGCGCATCGCGACCGGCGAGGATCTGCCGGGCAAGTCCGGCGCAGATGCCGCGCGGTCCGAGTTCGACGAAGACGCGAACGCCGGCGGCGTGCATCGCCTCGATTTCGCTGACGAATTCGACGCTGGACAGCAGATGCTGGTCGAGCTGCCGCTGCATCGCAGCCGGTTCCTGCGGATAAGGCTGCCCACTGGTGTTCGAGTAGACCGCGAGCTTCGGTGAACTGAAGCGAGTCGCATGGATTGCGCTGGACAGCGCGACTTTCGCCGGCGCAACGAGTTCGGTATGGAATGCGCCGGAAACCGGCAGCGCCACTGCGCGCAGCCCGGCCGCTTCAAGACGTTCGGTTGCGCGTGCCAGCGCCGCCTTCGGCCCGGAGATCACGCTCTGCTGCGGCGCGTTGTGGTTGGCGACGCAGACGCCGTCGAGATCGGCGATGTGCTTGAGCACTTCGTCGCGCCCGGCCTGCACCGCAACCATGCCACCCGGCACGGAGACCGCCGCGGCCTGCGCCATCGCGCGACCCCGTTCGGCCGACAGGCGCATGAAATCCGCCGGTTCAAGCACGCCGGCAGCGAGCAGCGCGGTGTACTCACCGTAGCTGTGGCCTGCGGTTGCAACCGCGCTCAGGCCGATGCGCTCGGCAAAGCGCAGGTAACCGAGCGACAGTGCGCCAATTGCCGGCTGCGCATAGCGCGTGTCGGTGATCGCCAGCGCCTGCAGCTGCTCAGTCTGTGCATCGAAGGCGGCTGGCGGATACATCCGCGCACTCAGGCGATCCGGCAGTTGGTCGGCGAGCGTGTGTTCGGCGAACTCCAGCGCGCTGCGCACCTCTTCGAGATACAGCGCAGCCTCACGGCCCATGTTGACGTGTTGCGCACCCTGGCCCGGGAACAGGAAGGCGACCGACGGTGCTGCGGCCGGCAGCGCGCGATTGATGCGGATATGCGGCGGCAAAGGGCGCGCTGCGTTCTGTGCGCCACTCAGGTGTTCGATTGCAGTCGCGAGATCTTTTTTCAGTGCCGCGAGATCTGCAGCGACGATGGCCACCGCGACGGGCAAGCCGCGCTTCTGATCGGCATCGCGCGCGAGGGCTTGCGCGAGTTCGCCGGCCTGCAACGGGCTGTTGCTTGCGAGCGCATCGATCTTGCGTTGCAGCGATACGCACAGCGATCCGGCATCGGCCCCGCGGAATACGAACAGCTCGCTTGGCCAGCGGCGGGCACCCGGCGTTGCGCGCTGTCCACGGTACTCCTCGAGTACCGCGTGGAAATTCGTACCACCGAAACCGAAGGCGGAAGCCGCACCGCGCCGCGGATGATCCTTGGGCGCCAGCCAGGGCCGCGGGTCTTTCAGCAGGTAGATCGGTGCATTTGGATCGCTGATTACATCGATCGGCTTTTCGACACCGGCATGGCCGGGCAGAACGCGGTGATGTAGCGCGAGTGCAACCTTGATCAAGCCCGCCGCACCGGCTGCAGCCTTGGTGTGTCCGAGCAGGGTCTTGACCGAACCGATCGCCGCGCTGCGGGGTGCTGCACCGCTTTCCAGCAGGGCGCGTGCAACGGTCTGCGCCTCGGTGCGATCGCCGACCGGGGTACCGGTGCCGTGCGCTTCAACGAGATCAAGCGTCGCTGGCGAGAAGCCGGCCTTGGCGTAGGCGCGATTCAATGCGCGGACCTGACCTTCAGTGCGCGGCGCGGTCAGACCCAATGCCTTGCCATCACTGGAACCGGCGGTCGCCTTGATGACCGCATAGATGCGGTCGCCATCGCGTTCGGCATCTTTGAGCCGTTTGAGTGCAACCATTGCCACGCCTTCGGAGATTGCGATGCCGTCGGCGTCCTGATCGAAGGTGCGTGGCTTGCCGCTGATCGACAGCGCCTGGGTCTTGGCAAACGCAGTGAAGGCGTAAGCCGACTGTGTCGTGTCGAAACCGCCGGCGAGCACGAAATTGCTGCGGCCGGTTTCGAGTTCGTTGATGGCGAGGCTGATCGCGGCAAGCGAGGAGCCGCAAGCCGCATCGACGACAAAGTTCACGCCGCCGAAATCGAGACGATTCGCCACGCGACCGGCGGCGACATTGAGCAGGGTGCCGGCGAAGGATTCTTCAGTCCACTCGGGCAGGCGGTCCCAGACCTCGGGTGAAAGATTCTCGACAAAGCGCGGCAGCTCGGCGCGCATTGCGTACTGCTGACCGAGATCGCCGGCACCGCCACCCGCGCCGAGAATCACCGAGGCACGCTCACGATCGAACTGACCATCGGCATAGCCGGCGTCAGCGAGTGTGCGTGCTGCGGTTTCCAGCGTCAGCAGCTGCAGCGGGTCGATCGACTTCATCGACTTCGGCGGGATGCCGAACTTGAGCGGATCGAAGGCGATCTCGTCGAGGAAGCCGCCCCACTTGGAGTACACCTTGTCGCGCGCCTTGGGATCGGCATCGTAGATCAGCTCGCTGTCCCAGCGCTGTTTCGGCGCTTCGCGGATCACCGAGATCTGCTTGAGGATCAGCTCCCAGTAATCGTCCGGCGTATTCGCGCGCGGCAGGGTGACGCCGATGCCGATGATCGCGATGTCCGAAGGCTGGGCTGCGATCATCGGCGTGATGGCGTCCGCGCAGGCTCCGAGCACGGCGTTGGCGCCATCACAGACATTGGCATGCAGCTCGGCAATCGACACGACATGATCGCGCAGGGTTGCGACCTGGCCGATCATGAACATGCCGTCGTCGCGCTGACGTGCGTCGCTGACGACAACGACCTTGCCGGTCGCGTCGCGATCAAGACCTTTCGAGGCAATGCGCAGCCGACCGAGATTGAGGTCTTCGAGGGCGTCGCGAATGTCTTCGACGCTGCGACCGTCGCGGATCAACTGGCGCCGCGTGTCGTAGAAATCGCGTGCGAACTTGGTTTCGACGCAACGCGATGCGTGACCAGGGCCGGATTCGAGATTCAGCGTCTGCGTGCAGCTCAGCGCGGCATCCTGGAAGCCGGCAACAATCGCACCGGAGCTGACGATCTCGCGCGTGAACAGGTAAGCGGTGCCCATCAACGCGCCGACTTTCATGCCGCGCGCGGCGAGCGGTGCGGTCATCGCCGCAACCATCGCGGCCGAAGTCGCGTCGTGGATGCCACCGGCAAACAGCACGTGAATGTTTTTCTCGTCGCCTACCGCAACCTGGGCGAGCAGGACGTCGATCATCTGCTCCCAAAGCGGGAAGCTGGCGATCGGACCGACATGGCCGCCGCACTCGCGGCCTTCAAACACGAAGCGCCGCGCGCCCTGTTCGAGGTACAGCGCAAGCAGCGCCGGTGCCGGTGCATGGATATAGGTCGGGATGCCTTCGCGTTCGAACTCGGCGGCCTGGTCCGGACGACCGCCGGCGATCAGGGCGAAGGTCGGTTTGCACGCAAGGATCTCTGCGCACTGCTCGTTGCGCAGTGCTTGCGGGATGAAGCCGAGCATGCCCACACCCCAAGGCATGTTGCCGATGCGCTTCTGCGTGTCCTGCAGCATCTCGCGCACCTGCGGACCGCGCATCAGTGCGAGCGCAAGGAACGGCAGCGCGCCGGCTGCAGCGACTTCCGCAGCGAACGCCGGTGAGTCCGATACGCGCGTCATCGGCCCCTGCGCGAGCGGATAGCGCGTACCGTGCGATTGCGCGAGTGCGCTGTTTTCAGCGAGCGGCTGGTGTGCGATCGCGAGGTCGATCTGCTGCCGCAGCGCGCGTCGCAGCGCCTGCAACAGGCGCGCGGTGCTGGTGTAGCGCTGGCGATAACCGGCGGCGAGGCCGATGCCCTGACCCAGCGGCAGCAGCTGATCGGCAGACCAGCCGATGCGTGCGCCGAACTGCTGTGCCCAGTCGGCGATGCTCAGATTGCCGCCATCGGCCTGACGAATTTCGTGTTCTGCGGCAGCGAGTGCGGCACTGCCGGCGCGCGCGTAGACGCGACAGGGGTGGCCGAGCAAGTCGCCGTAAGGTTTGCACTCGGCACCGTTGAGGCGCGCGAGTTCGTTCTGCAGGTTGGCCGGCAGCGCCGATTCGGACAGCAGCAGCAATACGTCGTCGAGCACCACACCGGCTGCGCCCGCAGCGCGGCAGGCCACAGCCGAACGAATGCCGATGCCGCCGTGGACGAGAATCGGTGTACGCACCGGTGCCGGTGCGCTGCGGGCCTGCATCAGCTTCTGAAGCAGGATCGAACTGCTGTCCTGCCCGACCCAGCCGCCGCCTTCATGGCCGCGGGCGATCAGTGCATTGAAGCGACCGTCGAGCTGACGCGCAGCTTCGAGTGTGGTGACTTCTGCCAGCCAGTTCGCCTCGATGGCGCTGAAATGCCGGCGCAGCTTGAGCGCGTGATCGGCGCTGCCGCAGCAGATCAGGGTCAGGGCGCGCGCGGGCCTGGAGGCGAGGAGCTGTTCAGCCAGCGCGAGCTGTCCGATGCCGAAACGCAGACCGATTGCGGATTCGGTTGCCGCGATCAGGCTGTTGAAGTTCTGTTGAGCGCGTTCGGAATCGGCGCAGAACTCGAGGTCGAGTATGCCCGTGCCGCCGTTGCGGCTGACCGCGATGGCGATGCCCGGATGACTCCACTGTGCCGGCACCAAGCCGATGACTTCGAACTGCTTCATGTTGCCGCGCTCCATGCGCTGCGCCATATCCCCCCGGAAGGCGCGTTGGTGGAAATGTGTATCAGCGTTTTTTGCCTTCCAGGAAAGGCACCTGCAAAACTTTTTCGTGAACGATCGGGCCGTGGCCAAAGTATCCACCCTCACCGAAGCACTCGCCATGATCGGCGGTGATGATGAAGTGGGTGTTGACCGGTGCCTTGGAAATCAGCTCGTCGAGCAGCGTGTCGACATGCTCGACGCATTTGATCTGCTGCTGGTGCAGCGAGCGCATTTGCTCGTCGTCGAAGAAGCGATCCTGCGTCTGCTCGCCCATTTCGTCGTCCATGCGCTTGAACACGCCGTGCACGCCGGAGACATGCGGCATGTTGGCGCCGTCGAGCATGTACGGATAGTGGGTTTCGCCGAGATTGAGGAACAGAAACTGCGACTCTTCGTCGTAGAAGTCGGCTTCCTTGATCATGCCGCCGAAGTCGTTGTGATCGGCCATCAGCTTGTAGTCGTCAAAATGCTTGTTCAGGTGCGAAGTCGGGTTCAGCACCGGCATCGAGACGCGCGCGATCGTACGGTAATCGTGATCCTGCAGGACCTTGGGCAGCGACAGCTGCGGCACGAAGCTCTTGAACGCAAGGCCTTCGATATCCAGGCGATCGACCCATTTGACGAAGTCTTTCTTGTATACCTCTGACGCAAACACACCCTGCGGGCTTGTGTGCGGGATCATGCCCATCAGGTAGGTGTAATGCGACGGAGAAGTCCATGACGCATACGCATAGCGCGCCTCGCCGGCACCAATGCGGTCCATGCTCGGCGTCCGTGCCGCTGCGTAGCTGTCGAAACGACAGCTGTCCATCACGATGAAAACGAGGTTATTGCTCATTGCGCCTGAAAAAGTGAATCAACACACACCCAAACGTGTGCAAAAGTACAGTGGGAGCTGGCTCTTGGCTGGCCCGGGTTCTCGTTCGAGCCATGCGTCGCTGCCGATGATTTCTGGCGTGCGATCCTGCCTGCACCGGCGCCGAAGTGACTGAATGTAGGTAACTTCATCTGGCGGCCATCGGAACGGGAACGAACCCGCTTAAAAACAGTATGGCCGACAATATCTTAGCGCTCTGTCAGATAATACCGACAAGCGCGTATTACGGGAAGCTGCCGACCGAGGTGCCCGGGACCTGAAACAACCTGCGGTCTTCAAGCTGCAGGGCGGTCAACGGCCCCCCCCAGACGCAGCCGGTGTCCAGACCCCACACCCGCCATTGTGGCCAGGCTACGTGACCCAGCGATGACCAGTGACCAAAGACGATGTCGTGGTCCAGGCTGGCTCGCTCCGGCGCCATGAACCACGGCAGCAAAGGGGCAGCCTGCGTGCCCGGCGGGCCCTTTTCGGCATATTCGAAACGGCCGTCCGGGCTGCAGTAGCGCGCACGGGTCAGGCAATTGATCGTGAAGCGCAGGCGCTCGGCCCCGCCCAGCGTCGGGCTCCAGGTCGCGGGTTCGTTACCGTACATCTGTGGCAGGAATTCGGCGCGGGTCTGCGGGTCGCGCAGCATCGCGGTCACTTCCGCGGCGAGTTCCAGGGTGGTTGCGACAGACCATTGCGGTGCGAGGCCGGCATGGATGACCAGCGTCTGACTGGCCGGGTCATGCCAGGCCAGCGGCTGGCGCGCGATGAATTCGATCAGTTCCGCACGATCCGGCGCTTCGATGATCTTTTCGAGTCCGTCGCGGGCGCGGCGCAGGCCGTGGTCGACCGCCAGCAGATTGAGGTCATGATTGCCGAGTACGGTGATCGCGACGCTGCCCAGATCGCGCACATAGCGCAGCGTGCCCAGAGAGTCGGGCCCACGCGCGACCAGATCACCGGCGAATACCAGGCGGTCGGCGGCCGGGTCGAAACGGCACAGGTCGAGC
>JALYJV010000400.1 GCA_030775105.1 Pseudomonadota bacterium
GTGCGGTGTATCGAGAGACCCGGGCCGGCCTTTAAGCCGTATGCACCGCAATGTAGTTCGCAATCTGCCCGATCGAAAGGTCGTCGACGTAGCGCCCGTCCTTCATCAGCAGCGCGTCGAACGACAGCTTGCGGCGGATGACCTCTTCCTGGATTGCGACCACAAGCTGGATGATGTCGATGGACTCGAAGCCGAGATCGGCAAGCAGCCTCGTCTCCGCCGTCATCGGACCCTCAAAGCCGCTGTCCCAGTCCTGGGTGAAGTCCTCGAGCAGGGCGATCAGTTTTTTCTGGGTTTCGGTTACGGCAGTCATCGGTGTCGTTGAAGTAGAGCGGTGCAGGCAGCGGTTCGATGTCGAACCCCTGTTCCTGCCGGAGCACGCGAAAGCTGTCCGGTCTCAGGGCCTGCAGTTCACCCGCGGCGAGCAATTCGTCGAGGCTGTCCAGCGCGGCTTCAATGCGGGAAAAATCCAGCGCGTGCTTGTGTGGGGCCAGATCATACCGCCACCACTCCAGTTTGATCAGCCTTTCGACGATGGTGTCGTCAAAGCGCAGGCGGGTGACGCGCGCCGGCTGGCCGACGACGACGGCATAGGGCGGCACGTCGTGGGTCACCATGGCGTGGGCAGCGATGACCGCGCCGTCGCCGATCGTCACGCCACGACGGATCTGCGCACCAGTGCCGATCCAGACGTCGTGGCCGATGCGGGTCTTGTCCGGGATCTCGAACTGCGGCCCATCGCTGTCGGCTTCCGGCGCCAGGCGCTGGAAATCAGTGCTTTCGTAGAACTTGGGCATGTGTGCCGGCCGCGTGAACGCGAACGGGTGGGTCGACAGCCAGTCGGTCGGGTGCTCGGGCGCGCCGATCACCGCCGATTCCGCAATCGAGCAGTAGCGGCCGACTTCGGTCGAGTACAGGCTCGCGCTGCCGTAGCCGTTGATGTAGCTGTAGGCGCCGAGTGCGCAGTTCTTGATCCGCCGCGGATCCATGACGAAAACCGGGCGCTCATAGGAGAGCTGGCCGTCGATCGTGCGGCCTTCAAGAACCTTCAAACCATGATCAATCAACTGCTGGGGGGTGAGCCCTGTCAGAGCCGCCATCGGGGGGAATGTGCGTTCAGTCCAAGCTGATAGCGTACGGCTCTATACTGAAGCTGCCCTGTCGGAAATCCCGCGTCACCAAGTAAGCATCTGGCGACAGCAATGACAGCCGATTGCCTACCAGGGCGTCTTCCAGCGTGGCGAGGGCCGCCTCGGGCTGCGTGAAATCGAGTCTGGCCTTGTGCGGGGCGAGGTCGTAGCGCCACCAGGCCAGCGCCTGCATGCGCTCGACGATGGCTTCGGTGAAGCGCAGGCGCAGCACTGTGGCGGGCACGCCGGCGACAATCGCGTACGGCGGCACGTCATGGGTGACGACCGCATGCGCAGCGACGATTGCGCCATTGCCGATCCTCACGCCGGCCTTGATGAACGCACCGCTGCCGATCCAGACATCGTGTCCGACCACGGTCTGTGGCGGATGGGTGTAAGTGCTGTCTGGCGCGCTGGCGTCCGGTGCAAGCCGGGTGAACTCGACCGAGCGATAGAACGGCGGCAGGTGATCCGGCCGGGTGAACGCGAACGGGTGGGTGCTGAAGTGATCGACCGGATGCTCGGGCGGGCCGATGACGACCGCCTCGGCAATCGAGCAGTAGCGCCCGATGCGGCACTCGTAGAGGCTGGAGGTGTAGAGGCCGTTGATGTAGCTGAACGCGCCGAGCGTGACGTTCTTCAGGCGCCGTGGATCGAACACGAACGCCGGCCGCTCATAGATCAGATGGCCGGCAAGGCTGCCGCCTTCGATCATGCACAGGCCGTACTCGCTTTCGAGCTGGCGCGCGTCGAGTCCGTCGATGCGTTGCACTAAAGCGACTTTGATTGAAGTGAAAACACAAAACCCCGTTCGCATCGAGTGCCTGCGAAGCCGGTGCATCGAGAGGTCGCGACTGCAGGTGCGGGGTCTGCTGCGGCGTCTCGATACACCACGCGTTCCGCGTGGCACTCGACGCGAACGGGGCTAGTTATGGGCATGCGCCAGCAATGGAAGCCTTACTCCATGTAGCCGAGCATCTGCAGCTGCTCGATGATCTGTTTCTGCTCGCCGGCGTCCATCTCGGTTTCCAGCTCGCGGCGCTGTGGGGCCTTGGTGCGTGCGCCCTTCCTGACCGGATTCGCGGTGAGCCAGTCGGCGCTGAAGAAGGTGTCGGGCACCTGGCCTTCGAAGTCGACCGGTACCGGCAGACCGACGCTGTGCAGCAGCGTCGGCGCAACGTCGACGATCTGACGCAGGCCGACCATGCCTGCCGCCGGAATGCCGGGGCCGACTGCCATGAAGATGCCGTCCGGATGATGCGTGCCGGCAGCGTGCGGACGATCCGCAACGCAGGGCTTGAAGTTCTTGATCGAGACGAAGCCGTGGTCGGACAGCACAAGCGTCAGGTCGCAGGCGCGCTGCATGTGCTTGCCGGGGAACCACTCCTCGCGCTTAAGCACGTCGACGATGATCTGTTCGCCGCTGACCGGATGGCGCAGTGCGAGCAGGTCTTCGATCAGCTTGTCGCGGAACGTCACATAGTCCTCCGGCTTGATGCCCGGATCACCCGGCTTTTCAGCGACGCGGATGTGAATGCCGTTGCTTGACGGCGTGCGGCAATACGCGGTGGTCTTGCTCCAGTCGAGATTCGCGAAGTCCGCCGCTTCACGGCGGATCGCCATGTCGGTGCCATCGCTGCTCGCCCAGGCCAGATAACCTTTCTCTTCGAGATAGGCGTTGATGCGCAGCACGTAGGTCGATGCGGTGAAGCCGTGATCGGACGCGAAGAACACCTGTGTCTCGGGACCCGCAAGTTTCACCAGCTTCTCGATGTAGCCATCGAGATTACGGAAGTACTCGATGCAGACCTCGCGCATTTCCTTGTCGTGGCCCTGCGGATTCGCCGGCAGCAGCGCCTGGTCCAGCCACTGCCAGGCCTGGTGCTGGATCTTGTCAGTGCCGTCGAACATCACCGCCATCAGGTCCGGCTGATCGTTCTTCAGAATGAACTCGGCAACGCGGAACCACTGTTCCTCGCGCGGCAGGTGGTAACGCACCCACTTCGCGGTCTCGTCGGCCGACAGCGATTCCATCGCCTGCTTTTCCTTGTCGAAATCCCAGGCGAGTTCCTTCGGATCGAAACCTGGGATCTGCGTTTTGATGCGCTCGAACAGTTCGCGAGGATGCGTATTGCGGCGCAGGTGCTTGGCCGGAATGAAGCCCGGCACGATCGAGCCCTTGAGGTCTTCGGCGGCCGGCGCGGTCAGCGGGAAGTTCAGTGCGGCGACGCTCTTGTTCTTGCGTGAACAGATCGACCAGATCGTCTCGCAGTCGATGTCGCGCGCGTCGTACAGCGTCCAGTACACCTCTCCACCGCGATCCTCGGCGCGGATGAAGTCGAACACGCCGTGCTCGCCGGGATTGCGCCCAGTCATGATCGAGCACCAGGCCGGTGGCGTCAGCGGATTCGGCGTCGAACGCAGCTTGGCACGCACGCCGCGTTCGACCAGCGATTTCATGAACGGCATCGTCACGCCTTCGCCGGGCAGATCGCGCGTCATCTGGTCGAGCACGGTGAAAGTACAGCCGTCGAGGCCGATGAACAGGGTCTTGCGGGGAATGTCGGACATTTAAGAATTCAAAGGAACAATCGGGGGGATTGATAAGGTGCCGCTGTTTTATGACGCGGAGACGCGCTCACCGCCAGCATGCGCTGCAACGACGCACAGCGCGCTGACAGCGGCGGGTTCGACGAACTGCAGCGCCACATCGTAAAGCTGCCCGCCGTGACTGATGCGTGCCGAACCGAAGGCAACAGCGCGCGGATCGAGCTGACAGGCGGTGACGGTCCAGTCCTGCGGACGGCCTTCGAGACCGCTGCCGGCAGCTTTGGACGCGGCCTCCTTGGCCGACCACAGCGCGGCGGCGGCGAGTCCGCGGTCGTTTGCATCAAACGCGGCGAACCAGTGTTGCTCGGCGTCGCCGAACGCACCGCGAATCAGGTCGTCGGTGCGCAGCTGTTGCAGCGGTTGGTAGTCGAGACCGACGGCGAGGCCCGGATCGGCGACGACTGCAGCGGCCCAGCCGTGGCTGTGCGAAATCGACACCTCGGGCATCTGCACCTGGTTCAAGGCGGCAATGCGCAGCAGCGGCCGGCCGCGCGCATCGTTGGCGACTTCAATGTCGGCAGATGCAAGTTCGAGCTGCAGGCGCGTGCGTACCCAGTCGCGCGCGGCCTCCTTCGCAGCGATGCGGCCCATCAACCACTCTTCGCGGCGCGGGCCGCTTGCCGGCAGCGCATACCACTGCGCGCGCTCGCTGCGGCTCAGCACCATGTGGGCGAGGCCGCGACCCCAGATGCCGCCACCCTGTGCCAGCAGTTCATTGTCGAACGGCGCGACGCGGCGCGCATGCAGACCCGGCGGCAGCAGGCCATCCATCCAGACTTCGCCGAGGAAACCCTGCGGCGGCGACAGGCGGAAACGGTAGTAGCGATCCGCGACATCAAACGTGCGGTCTTCCCAGTTCGTCGCGCGCATCAGCACGCGGCCGTCGAGCGTGGTGGCTTCGACGTCACCTTTGAGCCGATCCGCTGCGGGCAGGCTGGCCAGCGCACGGCTCAGCACTCGTGTACCAGCGGGCTTCGGTGGTGCATACAGCGCGATGCGTTCGATGCCGAACGGGAAGCAGTTGATCTGCCCGCCGTGCTGCTCCTGCAGCCAGTAATAGAAGGTCTGGCCGAGCACGTCGGCGAGCGTCGCGTCGATCTGCAGGCGCGGGCTCTGGGTGAAGCTGAAATAGTCCTGCGTAGCAAGGATGCGCAGTTCGGCGTCGATGTGCTGCGCGCTCCAGCCGAGCAGTTTCTGCGCGCCCTGCAGGCCGGGGCCATGGAACATGCCGCGCGCATACAGCGCATCGTCACGATTGAATACCACCGGTTTTCCGGCAGCCGGCGCATTCAATGCGGCGGGCGCCGCTGGAAAGGCAGCGGCCAGAGCGACCTGCGCCTCGAACACGACCAGACCCATCGCCGGGCCACCCTGGCCGAGCAGGAACAGGCGCACATGCGCGCGTGCCGTTTCATTGGCTTGTGCATTGATGCGTTCGGCCACGATGCGCAGCTGCAACTCGCCTTCGTCTAGCGCGAGCCAGCGCGAACCGCGTGCGTTCTCGATCGCAG
>JALYJV010000401.1 GCA_030775105.1 Pseudomonadota bacterium
CGTCGTGATCGCCGCCAAGACAACGGAGCCGCATCCCAAGCTGCCCGGCACGATCTACAGTTCGGCGAAGGAAATTGAAGAAGCAGGCGGCAAGGCGCTGCCGATTCTCTGCGACATCCGTGACGAAGAGCAGGTCAAGAGCGCCGTTGCCAAGACAGTCGAGACCTTCGGCGGCATCGATATCCTGGTCAACAATGCCAGCGCGATCAGCCTCACCGGCACGCTGCATACCGACATGAAGCGCTATGACCTGATGAATGGGATCAACGCGCGCGGCACTTACATGACCGGCAAGTACTGCATCCCGCATCTGAAAAAGGCCGCGAACCCGCACATCCTCACGCTGTCGCCGCCGCTGGAAATGCGTCCGCGCTGGTTTGCACCGCACGTCGCGTATTCGATGGCCAAGTACGGCATGAGCCTGTGTACGCTGGGATGGGCCGAGGAGTTCCGCAAGGACGGCATCGCGGCCAACTCGCTGTGGCCGCACACGACAATTGCGACCGCAGCGGTAGCGATGGTCGGTGGCGACATGGTGCTGAAAAAGTCGCGCACACCAGAGATCATGGCCGATGCCGCGCACGTGATGCTGTGCAAGCCTTCGCGCGAATTCACAGGCCAGTTCTGTGTCGACGACGTCGTTCTGCGCGAGGCCGGTGTCACCGATTTCTCCAAGTACGCCGCAGTGCCCGGCACGCCGGACAGTGAGATGGCACCGGACTTCTTCCTGCCGGAAGCGCTGTTGAAGATGAGCTGAGATCTCGGTCTGCATGCATCGCATCTGACCGGCTTGCATGTCCCGCTGGCGCCCTCCCGCTGCCAAGTCCTCGCCGTATATCACGGCGGCGGGACATGCGCGCCTCAAGGCCGAGTTCGATCAGCTCTGGCGCGTGCGCCGGCCTGAGGTAGTGCGAGCTTTGTCAGCCGCCGCAGCCGAAGGCGATCGCAGCGAGAATGCCGAGTACCAGTACCGCAAGAAGGAACTGCGCGAGATCGATGCACGGCTGAAGTACCTGACGACACGCCTGCAGGAAGTCAGCATCGTCGACGTGCAGCCGCGCAGCGACGGCAAGGTCTACTTCGGCGCCTGGGTAGAGGTGGCCGACGAAGAGGGTGAGACGCGGCGCTACCGCATCGTCGGCGCCGATGAGACCGATGCCCAGGCCGGACGCATCAGTGTCGACTCGCCGGTCGCGCGCGGCCTGCTCGGCAAATCGGAAGGTGATCAGGTCACAGTGCAACTGCCGTCCGGCGCGCAGACGATCGAGATACTAGTCGTGACTTACGACGCCGAGTAACGCGAAAACGAAAAGCCCGGCGTGAGCCGGGCTTTTCGATGACGGTGTTGGTCGGGGTGATAGGATTCGAACCTACGGCCTCTTGCTCCCGAAGCAAGCGCTCTACCAAACTGAGCTACACCCCGCTTGTCTCTATGACTGGTTACGCCGCACGATTTGCGTTGTAGCGGGCCAGATCAACCAAGGCGTTCCTGTATGGCGAAACGGGAATTTCGCTTAAAGCCTCGGTCGCTTCGCGGCTATGCCGTTCAGCGAGGGCGCGAGTGTAAGGAATCGCTCCCGTGGATTCAACAATTTCCATCACTTCCTTGAGCTGATCGACGCGGCCGTCCCGGATTGCGCGCCCAACCAGTTCACTTTGCGCGGTATTTCCGGCTTTCATGGCGTGGATCAGCGGCAGGGTCGGCTTGCCTTCGGCGAGGTCTGTGCCGATGTTCTTGCCGCTGACCGCCGGATCGGCGATGTAATCGAGCAGATCGTCGACGAGCTGGAAGGCGATGCCGAGGTGGTGGCCGTAGTGCCCGAGAGCGTCCTGCACCGCCTTGGGCTGATCGGCCGCGACTGCGCCGAGGCGGCAACCACCTTCGAACAGGCGGGCGGTCTTGAGCTCGATGACGCGCAGGTAGCGGGCTTCGTCGACCTCGGAGTCACCGGCGTTTAGCAATTGCAGCACTTCGCCTTCGGCAATCGCGTTGGTTGTGTTGGCCATGATCCGCATGACTTCCATGCGGCCGCTGTCGACCATCATCTGGAAGCTGCGCGAGTACACGAAGTCCCCGGCCAGGACCGCGCCGGCATTGCCCCAGACCGCGTTGGCGGTCTTGAGGCCGCGGCGCAGGCCGGATTCGTCAACCACGTCGTCGTGCAACAGGGTGGCGGTATGGATGAACTCGATTGTTGCCGCGTGCAGGACCGGTTCCTCGGTCGTGCAGCCCAGGGCTCTGGCGCTGAGCAGGACCAGGGCCGGACGCAGGCGTTTGCCGCCGGCCGATACGATATGGGCCCCAATTTCGTTGATCAGGGCCACTTCCGAGTGCAAGCGGCGGCGGATCGTTGCGTCGACCTGCCGCATGTCGTCGGCAATCGGGGACAGGATGTCTTGGAGTTTCATCGCGGCGCGATGCTAGGGGGGTGTTCCCGATCAGTCAATTCAGGGGAATCGTCTTGTACGCATGGACTTGGCCAAATTCCGGCCATCGCTGGGCGCCTGTGTGCATCCGCTGAGTAAATGTTGACCTAGAAGGGGCCGATCCCTACAATTGCGCGCTTCATTCGGGCCGGGTGGCATCACCGCTGCGGCTTACAACTAAAATTAGATCGTTGTTCTAGCTTGGAGTTTTAACATGTACGCCGTGATCAAGACGGGTGGTAAGCAGTACAA
>JALYJV010000402.1 GCA_030775105.1 Pseudomonadota bacterium
GGCAAGCTGATCTCGTTCACAGCCGCTGCACCGCAGAAGCTGTTCACCGGACCGACCACGATCAGCCGATAGGGCGCGGCCGAGACCGTGCTGGGCGCTGATCTGCGCCCGGCCAATGGCAGCCTCGTCGCGCTGGGCAGCAGCGGCAAGCTGTACAACGTGAATACCGTCAGCGGCGCCGCCACGCTCCTGTCGACGCTGTCGGCCGACGCGACCGACGCCACTGCGCCGTTCGCCGGCCTCGATGCCGGTGCCGTGGGTGTCGACTTCAATCCGACCGTCGATCGTCTGCGCGTGGTCGGCAGCGCGGGCCAGAATCTGCGCATCAATGTCGACAGCGGCGCAGTCACCACCGACGGCGCGCTCAATGGCGATGGCACCGGTGCGGCCGCAGCGGCGTACACCAACAGCCTCGGCACGGCCGGTACGGTCGGCACGACCTCGCTGTTCGTCATCGACACCGCGACCGACACGCTGGCCCTGCAGAATCCGCCCAACGACGGCACGCTGACCACGATCGGCGCACTGGGCGTTGATATTGCCGAGGCCGACTTCGAGATCAATGGCCGCAACGGCACCGCAGTCGCGGCCCTGAGCACGAGCGTCGCGGCGGTTTCGGACCTGTACACGATCAATCTCGCAACCGGTGTGGCAACCCGGGTCAACGGCATCGGCAGCGCCGCGGGCATCAGCGAGAAGGTCAGCAGCCTGAACTACGCTGCCAATCCCGCCGTGACCGTGTTCGGTGTCACCGTCGACAACCGCCTGATCAGCTTCACGCCGCAGGCACCGGGCACGCTGAGCAGCGATCGCGCAATCACCGGCCTGCAGGGTGGCGAGAACGTGATTGGCATCGATGTGCGTCCGGCGACCGGCGACCTGATTGCGGTGACCGATGCGAATCGCCTCTATCGCATCGACACCGCTACCGGCGCAGCGGCTTCGGCAACAACGCTGGTGGCGGCGATGGGCGATGCATTCGGCGGCCTCACGCCGGCAACGCCGACCGCCATCGACTTCAATCCCGTCGTCGATCGACTGCGCATCGTCAACAGCGCCGAGCAGAATTTGCGCGCCAACGTCACGACCGGCCAGGTCCTGACCGACGGTGCGCTGAATCCGGCCGGCAACGTGTTCGCCGCGGCGTACAACAACAGCTTCAGCGGCACGCTGACGACCACCCTGTTCAATCTGGATTCCGCGACCGACAGCCTGTTGATCCAGGGCAGCATCGGCGGCGCCCCGACCAGTCCGAACAGCGGCACGCTGGCGACGGTCGGTGTGCTGGGCGTTGATGCGCAGAGCGGCATCGGCGATCTCGACATCGCCGGCGGCACCAACGGCATCGTGCTCGCGGCGCTGCAGACGCTGGGCACGGGGTCCGAACTGTTCCGCGTCAATCTCGCCACCGGTGCGGCCACGCCGGTCGCTGCCAGTGCCGCCGCCAGCGGTATCGGCGTCGCCGGAGCCACCGCCGCCGTCGTCGGCCTGGCGATCCAGGTCAAGTAACGCGGCACGCGGCAACGAGAAAGCCGGCCTCTCGCGAGGCCGGCTTTTCCATGTCAGAGCCCTTGCCGGGTCATGCCGGCAACTGGAAGCGCTCCGGCTTGCGTGGCGTCACGTGACGATAGAACTCGGCCATGCGCTGCAGGTCGGCATTGAAATCACCGCTGAGTTCGATGGTCGGGCCAAAGCCGACACGCCTGCTCGCGTAGTCCATGAAACCCAGCGAGATCGGCACCTGCGCCGCTTGCGCCATGCGATAGAAACCACTCTTCCACTGATCGGTGCGCGAGCGCGTGCCTTCCGGCGCGATCACCAGCACCAGTTCTGCCCGCGCGCGGAACTGGTTGGCGACCTGCTCGACCATGCCGCCGGACTGGCGGCGGTCGATGCCGATGCCGCCCATCCAGCGCAACATCGGACCCCAGAATCCGTTGAACAGGGTGTGCTTGCCGATCCAGTGCAGATCGAATCCCATCGCAAAGGTCGCGATCAGGAACAGCAGACCATCCAGGTTCGAGGTATGCGGCGCCGCAGAGACAATGAAATGCGACGCATCCGGCGGATTGCCGACGACGCGCCAGCCGAACAGGCGCAGCAAGCCGCGACCCAGCGCGCGTGTGAACGCGTTGCCGCGCCGCGGAACACGTGCGCCCAGCTCAGGGAAGCGGTCAGGCAGCGGATCTGCAGCAGCTCGGTCGGTCAAGGCTAGGCGCGGGTTCAAAAAGGTGCGCGAGTTTACCGGTCACCCCCGCAGTCCGCGCTAGTAGAGTCAGCCCGTACCCTGCCCCTGCTGCAGCGCGCGGAGCGCACGCCACTCGATCAGCGCACCGATCAGCTCTGTCGCAACAAACAGCCACAGCACCGCCGGCACGCCTGCAACGAGCAGGAAATAGACCAGCAACGCCGCAACTGCGCAGCGCCCGCCGAGATCGAACTGCGTCAGTGGCAGCAGTTGCGGATGGCGCGCGCGGCAGCCGTTCCATAGCACGGCGAGCACGCCGGCGAGCGCGATGAACACGGATGCCATTGCTGGTATCGGCATCAGCGACATCGGCGAGCCGCTCAGACCCAGGTTTGTGAACAGCCAGGCTGCGTAGTAGCCGCCAATCACCGGCACAGCCATCGGCGCCGTCGCCAGCAGATCGAACGTTGCGACGATACGGATCCAACGCAGTGCTGTGTCTTTGTTCATGCCACCCTTTCCGGTTCAGGCTCCGAGCACTTCGGCATCGAGGCCATAGCCCACGCCATAGACGCTGCGGATCGGGTCCTTGTCGTCGAGCTGATCGCGCAGCTTGCGCCGCAGGTTCTTGACGTGGCCGTCGATGTTGCGCTCGTAGCCGGAGAAATCCGTGCCGCGCGCACGCTCCAGCAACTGCCCGCGCGACCAGACACGGCGTGGCTGCTCGAGCATTGTCGCGAGCAGGCGGAACTCGATCGGTGTCAGGTTCAGCAGCTCGCCGTTCACGCGCACGCTGTGGCCATTCGGATCGAGCTCCAGCGGCCCGATGCGCAGGACCTGATTGGCCATGGTCTGCGGATGCAGCCTCCGCAGGATACCGCGCGCACGCGCAACAACCTCGCGCGGACTGAACGGCTTGCAGACATAGTCGTCGGCGCCGAGTTCCAACCCGAGCAGGCGGTCGACTTCCTCGACACGCGCAGTGACGATCATGATCGCCGGATCCGGACCGAGCGCGCGCAGTTCGCGGCATACGCTGAGACCGTCCTTGCCCGGCAGTTGCAGATCCAGAATGAGCAGATCCGCCGGGCGCAGCTTCAGCGTCTCCAGTACATGGTCGCCGCGATCCAGCACCTCGACCTCAAAGCCTGCATGCACGAAATAGTCGCGCAACACCGCGGCAATCTTGGTTTCATCCTCGACAATCAGGACACGTTGCGTCGTGATTTGGGTCATGTGCTGGCTACCGGTAGTTCGACGTGAATGCCAAGGCCGCCGCCGCCGGCGGTGTACGCGCTGATGCGGCCGCCCTGGGCCTCGATGATCGATCGGCAGATCGCCAGCCCGAGGCCGGCACCGCCATCATTGCGTGAGCGCGCGCTCTGCACACGGTAGAGCCGGTCGAACAGCCGCGGCAATGCATCGGCCGGCACACCGGGGCCATCATCTTCGATCCGCACATTGACCGTACTCGCATTGCCAACCACGTTGATTGTCAGCGTTCCGGGGCGGGCGTGGCGCAGGACGTTCTCCAGCAGATTGCCGAAGACCTGGCCGATGCGCTGCGTATCTGCACGCACTGCCGGTACGGCGTCGATGCGACTCTGCACGCTGAAACCCGCTGCCCGCAGGCGCGGCTCGAATCGTGCCACGGCATCGCGCAACAGCGCTGACAGATCGATGGCTTCCATGGTCATGCGCAGACCGCCGGATTCAGCCAGAGACAGCAGATGCAGATCCTCGATCAAGGCGCCCAGGCGCAGCACTTCCTGCTGCAGCGAGCGCACGGTGTCTGGCGTCGCGCTACGCACGCCATCGAGCAGCGCTTCGAGTTCGCCGCGCAAAACGGCGACCGGCGTACGCAACTCGTGCGCGATATCCGCCAGCCACTGGCGCTGCTGCGTGTCGTAGCGCTGAAGCGCCTCGGCCAGGCGATTGAAATCATCCGCGAGCTGCCCGAGCTCGTCACGACGCCTGACGTCCACGCGCGTCGCGAACTCGCGCCGCGTCAGCGCCGACGCACCGGCGGAAAGCCGCTGGATCGGACGCAGGATCAGCGCACTGCTGAGCGCGGCAAACACCGCCGCGAGGCTCAGGCTCAGCGCCGTGATACGCAACAGGCTGCTGACCTGACGCCGCGCAAAGCCGGCCTCCTCCGGCGTGACCCACGCGGGCAATGGCGGGCGCAGCAGATAGCCGACGACACCACGCTCGGCTTCAATCGCGGTGCGCAGCGATTGTGCATCCTGCGGCGGCAGCGGTGCGCCGCCGATCCAGCGGCCATCGGCATCGAGCAGACTCAGCGGCGCACGCAGCCGCGTTCGCGGTGGCCGCCCCTCACGCCCCGGTCGCGGCGGACGTGCATCCAGGCGATAGCGGAACTCCGGCACGGCGAGCGCTGCGGCGCGTAGATCAGCGCGCTCGTCGTAGCGCTCGGCGATCCGCTCGGCGACATCCTCAAGACGCTGCCGTTCGCGTGCTTCGACATACGCTGCAAAGCTCATCGCGGTCTGATGCCGCGCCAGCAGCAATACGCCGGCGATCAGCGTCGCCGCGGCGAGCAGCTGGACGGCAAACAGCTTCCAGAACAGGGGAATACGCATGATCACATTCTAGACAGTGCGCCCGACCACAGCGTCTCCGCAGGCTTTCTACACGAAGTCCCCATATTCGGGGTCTAGTCTGCAAGGCGTCCGGCAAAGCCCCCGCAATGCCCCAAAGGAGACACCAGATGAACATGACGAACACTCGCCTCACTGTCGCAGCCCTGATCGCCGGCCTCACGCTGAGCACTGCAGCCGTCTACGCCGGCAGCACCACAACCGACGCCGGCAAACACGACCGCCCGCGCGGCGAACACATGCGCCACGGCCCGCGTCTTTCCGTCGAACGCGTCGCGATCGGCAATGCCCTGAGCACCGAGCTCTCGACGCGCACCGGCAAGCCGGCAACCGAGATCAGCGCGATGCTCAAGGAGCAAGGCCCGCGCGAGACTGCCGAAGCGCTCGGCATCGACCGCGACACGATGAAGGCTGCCATGCAGACCGCACATCAGTCGGTGATCGACAAGGCCGTCGCCGCCCAGCTGATCACGGCAGAGCAGGCGGTAGCGCTGACTGAAGCCCATGCCAAGCGCGCGGCGCACCGCAGCGAACGCAAGCATCGCAACAAGGACGCCGACAAGGCCAAGGACAGCGGCCTGTAAACGCACAGGTTGTCAACAGACCCCGGCTCCGGCCGGGGTTTTTCGTTGCGGATCAGATGCCGCGATGTGCTCATGCGACGGCCGATCCTGGGCAGGAACTGACCACTCCGGAATGAGCCAGCCCGTTTGCTATCATCGCGCCCCTCGCGCTGCCAGCTGCGCCGCGCACTCCTACGCATACCTCCGACACGCTCATGTGGTTCAAGAATCTGACTGTCTATCGCCTGCCGCCGGGTTGGACCCGTACACCGGCAGAACTCGAAGCAACGCTGACTGAATTTCCGCTGCAGGCCTGCATCGGCCTGACCCTGAAAACCCAGGGCTGGGTGCCAGTCAACGAAGCCGGCCAGTTCGCCTACGGCCAGGGCAAGCAGGTCCTGATCTGCATGGGCGCAGAGGAAAAGCTGCTGCCCGGCGCGGTGGTCAACCAGGCCGCAGACGAGCGCATCCAGAAGCTGGAGAACGACAAGGGCTTCAAGCTCGGTCGCAAGGCCAAGCGCGAGATCAAGGACCAGGTTGCGGTTGAACTCACGCCGCGTGCGTTCTCGCGCCGGCGCGAAACGCGCGGCTGGTTCGATTTCGAAAACGGCTGGCTGGTCGTCGACACCAGCTCGCCAAATCGCGCCGACGATTTCACCCAGACGCTGCGCAACGCGCTCGGCGAACTGCCGGCAACGCCGCTGCAGTCCGAGCCGTCGATGAGCGCGCTGATGACGCAGTGGCTCACCGCGAAGCAAGGTCCCGGCGAATTCGACCTCGACGACGAGTGCGAGCTGACCGGCACCGATGAGCTGAAGGCCACGGTGCGCTACCTGCGCCACGCGCTCGACGGCAAGGACATTGCCGGGCATCTGTCAAACGGCAAGGTCGTGATGCGCCTCGCGCTGACCTACAAGCACCGCATCAGCTTCGTCGTCGACGACAAGGTGCAGATCCGTCGCCTCAAGTTCCTCGACATGGAAAAGGTCAAGGAAGAAAGCGACGGCCTCGCCGCCGAGCAGCAGTTCGAAATCGACTTCGCGCTGATGAGCGGCGAGTTCACCGAGCTGCTGAAGGCTTTTTCCGAAGCGATCAACGCCGGTCGCTGATCGTCGCCGCGACCCTCAGTCGACCAGAACGCGGATATCCGAATCGGCCTTCACCAGGCCTTCAGAATTCGCGGTCTGGGCGCGCACGGTCGCATCGCCCTTCAGGCCCAGCGCAGTGACCTCACCCGCATCGTCGCCCACCGTGGTGACGGAGAGCAGATCCGGATTCAGGCTCTCCCAGCTGAGGTCGCGTCGCACCGGGCGCTCCAGGCCGTCGGCGAACAGACCATACGCCTGCAGCTGCAGCGTCTCCGGAAACAGCAGCTCACCGCGATCCGGACTCAGGCGCAGGCTCTGAATCTCGGTGCTGCTGAACACATAGCTGCGCGTCAATGCTTCGAGATCCAGTGGTGCGTACCTGATCAGGAACTGTGTGGCCTTGTCGGCTACCTGACCGTTGACGGTCAGATACTCGCCGACCGAGACCGTGGCGTAGTCGGCGTCGCCGAGCACCTGCTCGATCTCGATCTGCGCCGACAGGTTCTGCGGATCGGCCTGTGAATCGGCAAAGACACCTTCGACACGAATCTGATCGGTGTAACCCAGCGGCACCGGCAGGTCGGCCGGCTGCTCGTAGCTGAGGCGCAGTGCGCTGATCTGATCGAGCGCAAGATTCAGTGATGCGCTGCGATCGCAGGTGAACACCTGTGCCTCAAGCACAAAAGACTTGTCGAGCGGATCGCTGAGTGCCTGCACGGTCGACGCTGCGGTAAGCGACGCTGGCGCATCAGCCGTCGGCAAACGCCAGATCGCTGCGTCGGTGAGATCCTCGGGCAGATCGCCGTCGGCAAACACCACTTCGAGCTTGAACGCCTGTTGCGACCCCGGCGTCATGTAGCGCAATGACGGCGTGATCTCCAGCGCGGCAATCGGATCGGCGGTCACGCCGAACTCTGCGGAGAACCCGATGTAGTCGGCGCGGATCGTCGCCGTGCCGGCGCTGCGCGCGATCACCGTGCCTGCCGGAAACGTCGTGTCGGATCCCGGCTCCGCTTCGATCTCACCGTTGCTGACGTCGATGACACCGGGATTGCTCGACGACCATATGACGCGGGTCGTGACATCGCCTTCGACCGTCGAGTTGCCCTCGAAGGTTGCCGTTGCCGCAAGCTGGAACGCCGCGCACTCGTAGGTCTTGACGATGTCCGTCACCACCCCGTAGCTGATCCCGATGCCGGTCGGCGCCGAGCCTTCACCGACATCCAGATCGCAGGCGCAGAGGATCAGGCTCAGCGCAACCGCGCCGAGCCTGTGCAGGCCACGCATCTTCATTGCGGGAACAGCAGCACGCGATGATTGTTGCGATCGGTGACGTACAGCACGCCGTTATAGATGAAGGCGCCGCTGGCGCCGCTCAGCGTCGCATTGCTCGGCGTGTCATCGACCTCGCCATCCTGGTCATCGTCATTCGCGGTCGCGGCGGCAAAATCGATCTGCCCGAAGACGGCGCTCGCAGCAGGGCCGTTGGCGATCGGGAAAGAGTCGAATTCCAGCACGCGATTGTTGCCGGAATCAGCGACGTAGACCCGCGTGCCATTGGCGCTGACGCCAAACGGCGTGCGCAGACTCGAAGATGCCGTGCCGGCGCTGGAGCGGCTGAAGCCGGACTGCCCGATCACATAGTCCGCTTCGGCGCCGGAATCCTGCGGGAACAACGCCCAGTACAGCACGCGATGGTTGCCAGAATCCGCCACGAGCAGACGGAAGCCATCGCTCCACACGGAGGCCGGGCGGTTCATCTCGTCGGCTTCGTCATCGTCGATGCGCGACACGAAATCCTGCTGGCCGAGCACCATATCCGCCGCCGTGCCATTGGCGGTCGGCACGCGGTTCCAGACCAGCACGCGGTTGTTGTTCTGATCCGCAACCAGCAGACGACCATTGGCGACGACCGCCGAAGTCGGAAACGCGAGCTGCGTGTTCGAGGTTCCCGAACCGCCGCTCGTGAAGCTGGTCTGGCCGACGACGACATCCGGCAACGCAGCGGAGCTGCCCGGCACGCTATTCCAGATCAGCACGCGGTTGTTGCCGGAATCAGCGATCACAAGACGCCCTTCGCCGATGAAGACCGAAGCCGGCAAGGCGAGACGGCCGCGCGTTGTCGCACCGACGTTCGCCGAGAAATCAGCCTGGCCCAGCACCAGATCGGCTGGCGCACCATTGGTCAGCGGAATCTCGCTGTAGCCGAGCACGCGATTGTTGGCCGTGTCGGCAATGAACAGACGCGTGCCGTCAGTCGCGACATTGCCGAGCGGCTGAGCCAGCGTCGACTGATCGGTCGCGCCACCGCGATTCGGATCACCACCGAGGAAATCCGCCTGGCCAACGACGCCAAACGCCTCGATCAGCTCGTCTTCGTCTTCGCCGTCACCACTGCCACTGCTGCAGGCCGCGCACAACGCGACAACGGCGAGCAGCAGCGCGGGGGTACGCCACCGGGAATACGACAGGGCCGATACAAGCATGTAGAAAACTCCGAGGGTGCAGGAGCCGCGGAGCTTGGCCGGCACAGGCCATTGGTGTCTGAATCGAGTTGTTTCGAGCTGTATCCGCCAGCGGAGTCAGACGCCCGGTTCGCACACCAGCGGCAGGCGCAGGACGACACAGAATCCGCTGCCGTCAGCACCGCGACGCCGCTCAAGCTGACCGCCATGCATCGTCACCACGCGCTGCACGATCGCCAGACCCAGGCCGCAACCGCCCGGAGTGCGCGCGCTGCTGCCGCGCGAGAACGGCTTGCGCAGCAGATCCCAGGCGCCGTCGGCAATTCCGACGCCGGCATCTTCGACACTCAGTTCGACGCTGCCCCCGACCGTGCGCGTGCGAACCACCACCGGTGCCTCGCCATGCTGCAGGGCGTTGTCGACGAGATTGCGCAGCGCTCGCCGCAAGGCGCCGACGCGCAGCAGCTGCGGCTGCGGCGCGCCGAGTTCGAGCCGTGCGCCAGCCGTGCACCACCCCTGCGCGTCCGGCGCACCGAGCGTGTCGGTGACGATGCGATCAAGACTGCTGCTGTGCAGCGGTTCGTCCTGGCCGTCGCGGGCAAAGTCGATGCACTGGCCGATGATGTGATCGATCTCGCGCACGTCGCGCAATGTATCGATCCATCTTTCGCTGTCCGTGCTGCGCAGCTCCAGCGCCGCCTGGATGCGCGCGAGCGGCGAACGGATGTCGTGAGAAAGGCCGGCCAGCATCAGCTCGCGCTCCTGCAGGTTGCTGCGCAGCTGGCGCCCGAGCTTCTCCAGCGCATGGCCGACGCGCCTGAACTCGACCGGACCGGAGAACGCCCATGCCGGCGGCGCAGCGCCGCGTTCGATGTCGCCGATCGCACCGATCAGCGCGCGGAATGGCGCGCGCAGCAGGACCGAAACCAGGAGCACGGCGAGAGATACAACCAGCGCGAGGCTGATCAGATTGACCATCATGAAATGCCGCCGCAAAGGCTGCATGTCCGGGCCGCCCATCGCCATGTCGGGGCCGCCGAAGCTGATGACGCGCATCATCCGCTGACCCGCTGCCGGGCCTCCGGGAATGCCGGCCTCGCCATGAACGAAGTGCGGGCCATCGACATCGGCCTCGACCGGTGCGTCGGGTGGTGGCACACCGGGACCGGTGCCGCGCGCAATCAGTCGCCGCGGGCGCTGGTCCCCCGTGAGGCACGGCACGTGCGGCGGCAACTCCTCGCTGCAGGGCTGCAGCTTCACCGAGAAGTCCGGCGGCGGCCACCAGCGCAGCACCAGCACGTTGGCAACCGGCACCAGCGCAACGGCTGCGGCAATCAGCAGGCCGATCAGGATACGCAGGCTCACAACGGCGCGTCCGGCACGAACATGTAGCCGCGGCCCCAGACCGTCTGGATGTAGCGCGGCTCCGCGGGGTCGGGTTCGAGCACCTGGCGCAGACGCGAGATCAGGATGTCGACACTGCGTGTCAGCGTGTCGCCGCGACGCCCCGAAGACAGGGCCATCAGCTCATCGCGATTGAGGACGCGCCGCGCATGCGTGACGAGCACTTCGAGCAGCTGGTATTCACCGGTCGTGATGCGCACCGACTGCCCGTCGCGACGCAGGCTGCGCGCCCACAGGTCGATCTCGAACTCGCCGATGCGCATCGTCACGGATTCAGCGCGGGTGGCAATTCCGGAGCGCTGCCCGGCGCGGCGCAGCACCGTGAAGATCCGCGCAACGAGTTCGCGCAGGTTGCAGGGCTTGGCGAGATAGTCGTCGGCGCCGATCTCCAGGCCGACAATGCGATCGATGTCGTCGCCCTTGGCCGACAGGATGATGATCGGCATCTGCTCATTGCTCTGGCGCAGGCGCCGGCACAGCGAGATGCCGTCGCCGTCCGGCAGCATGAGGTCGAGCACCGCGAGGTCGAAGCGCTCGCGCTGCAGGCAGCGTTGCGCGGCGGCGATCGTGCCGACACCTTCCGATTCAATACCGTGGCGCGCGAGAAATTCGGCCACCATGCCACGCAGACGCGCGTCGTCATCGACCAGCAGCACCCGCGCGCTCATTGCACCCAAGCCGTCATGTTCTGCGCCGTCATGCCACCGCTTCCCCTGCAAGTCCGGCCGGGTTCGGCCGCTGTTCATCAATCCAGCGTTCCGACCACGCCGGTTTGAAGTTCGTTCCACCTGGAAACAACTCGAAACACACTGCGCCGGTCGGGAAATGCCCGCACGGTCATAACGGCCGCAGGATGCGCAGCCCACTCCCTGACATTCACTGCCGATGCCCGTCTCCGCAAACCTTGCCCGCCACCTGTTGCCCGCCGCGGCGCTACTGCTCGGCGCCTGCGAAAGCAACCTTGCGGTCGACCTCAGTGTCAGCCTGCCCTCGCAGCTCGCCTCCGCGAAGATCGCCGTGAAAAGCATTGAACTGCTCGACGACGACGGCGGCGTCACCTCGATCGACGTCGACAACAGCGACATGATCGATCTGGCCGACTATCCGCCGGACGCACCGCTGCGCCTGTTCGACGCCAGCGGCGAGCTGAGCGGCCATTTCATCGGCATCCGCCTGCGCTTCGACGACAGCGACGCCTATGTGCTGGCCGACGACGGCGAAACTGCGCCGATCGCCCTGCTCAGCGCCGGCGAGTACGCCGATATCGACGTGCAGATCGACGAAGGCAGCTATGCCCTGATCGGTGTGCAGCTGGATCTGCCGTTCTCGCTGATTGACCAGCGCGACAGCCTCGCGAACTACCAGATGATTCCGGTCAGCCACGCGGCCGATGGGGACAGCGCGGCGAGCATCGAAGGCACGATCGCCGCCGACGCCGTCACGGCGAGCACCTGCCGCGACGGCCGCGCCGCCGGCGAAGGCGTTGCCGTCTACCTGTTCAGCGGCAGCGACGTCACGCCGGCCGACTACTACAGCAGCGGCTCGGTCGGCAGCCAGGACCCGCCAGTCGGCTACGCCGGCGTCAGCCGCGACAGCGCGACGGGCGAATGGCGTTACCTGTTCGCGCCGCTGGCCCCAGGCGACTACACCCTGGCCTGGACCTGCGCGGCCGACGGCGACAGTCCGGTGCTCGACGACGACCTGGAATTCGTCGCCAGCCAGAACATCACGGTCGAAGCGCTGGCGGCCGCGACAGCGGGCTTCTGAGCCGCGGGTCCTGCATTCTCCCGGCTGATGGCCATCCATTCAGAACATTCAATGGATTGATTCGCGCCCAGGCCTTACCGTGTGCGCTTTCCAGCAGCCGGGTGCCCCATGGGCGCGATCTATCTCATCCGTCACGGCCAGGCTTCGTTTGGCGCGGACGACTACGACAAGCTGTCGAACACCGGTGTCGAGCAGGCGCGCGTGCTCGGTCAGAGCCTCGCCGTACGCGGCATCAAGCCGGACCGCATCATCTGCGGCGGCATGCTGCGCCATCGCGAGACTGCGCAGGCCGCGCTCGAAGAACTCGGCGTGCCGGCGCAATGGGACAACGACGCCGGCTGGAACGAGTACGACCACGTCGCGATCATCGCCGGGCACACGCCACGCTGGCGTGACCAGGTCGCGATGAAGCTGGAACTCGCCAAGGAGCCAAATCCGCGTCGCGCGTTCCAGCAAGTCTTCGAAGAGGCGATCGAGCGCTGGGTCTCCGGCCAGCACCATGACGACTACCCGGAAAGCTGGGCCGGCTTCAGTGCCCGCGTCAGCGGCTCACTGACCCAGCTGCACGAGAGCCTCGGCAAGTCTCAGACCGCGCTGGTGTTCACCTCCGGCGGCGCGATCAGCGCCGTCGCGCAGCGCATGCTACATCTGGATGATCGCAACACATTCCGCCTCAACTGGATCATCGCCAACGCCGGCCTGACCAAGCTGATCTACTCCGAGCGCGGGCTGTATCTGTCTGCACTCAATGATCACGCCCACTTTGAAGGCGCGCATGCGCGCCTCATCACGTACAGATAAGACCATGCGCAAGAACATCCTGATCACCGGCTCCAGCTCCGGCCTTGGCCGCGGCATGGCCCGCGAGTTCGCCAAGCTCGGCTGCAATCTCGCGCTGTGCGCGCGCCGCACCGATCGCCTCACCGAGCTGAAGGCTGAACTCAGCGCGGCGTATCCCGGCATCCACGTCAGCGTTCGCGCGCTCGACGTCAACAATTACGACCAGGTCTTTGAAGTGTTCAAGGCCTTCCGCGACGAGTTCGGCACGCTCGACCGCGTACTGGTCAACGCCGGCCTCGGCAAGGGCCAGCCGATCGGCACCGGTTATTTCTACGCGAACCGGCAGACCGCGGAAACCAACTTCGTCGCCGCACTCGCCCAGTGCGAGGCCGCAGTGGAGATCTTCCGCGAGCAGAACGCTGGCCATCTCGTCAGCATCTCGTCGATGAGCGCAATGCGCGGCATGCCGCGCAACCTGACGACCTACGCCGCGACCAAGGCCGCACTCGCAACGCTGACCGAAGGCATCCGCGCCGACCTGATGCGCACGCCGATCAAGGTCACGACGATCTTCCCGGGCTTCATCCGCTCCGAGATCAACGAGAAGGTGAAGAAGACGCCGTTCATCGTCGACACCGAAACCGGCTGCCGCGCGCTGGTTGCAGCGATCGAGCGCGAACCCGCCCATGCCTGCGTGCCGTGGTGGCCGTGGACCATCATGGGCGTGCTGATGCGCGTGCTGCCGTTGAAAGTGGTCGCTAAGCTGGGCTGATGCAAAAGATCTCCGTTCGTGTCTAGTGCCGCGTGCTTGCACGCGGTGCGAACGGATTCCTGTAGTGGCTTTCAACAAACCGAGAATTCACGATGACCCAGCAATGGATGATTTACGGCGCCAACGGCTACACCGGCGAGCTGATCGCGCGTGAAGCCGTACGGCGCGGCCTCAAGCCGGTACTCGCCGCGCGTTCGGCCGATAAACTCGGCCCGATCGCCAAGGAACTCGGCCTCGAAGCACGTGCCTTTGGTCTCGACACTTCGGACGCCGTCGCCAATGGCCTGCGCGGCATCGGCCTGGTGCTGCACTGCGCAGGCCCATTCTCCGCAACCGCGCGGCCGATGATGGAAGGCTGCATCAAGGCCCGCGCGCATTACCTCGACATCACCGGCGAGATCGCCGTGTTCGAACTCGCGCAGGAACTCGGATCGCGCGCGAAGGCAGCTGGCGTCGTGCTGTGCCCCGGTGTCGGCTTCGACGTGATTCCGACCGACTGCGTCGCCGCCTCGCTCAAGGCCGCGCTGCCGGATGCAACGCATCTGGCGCTGGGCTTCGATTCACGCAGCGGCTTTTCGCCGGGCACGGCGAAGACCTCGGTCGAAGGCCTGGCCCAGGGCGGCAAGGTACGTCGCGACGGCAAGCTGGTCTCCACGCCGCTCGCCTACAAGGTGCGCAAGATCGACTTCGGCGATGGCGAAAAACTCGCGATGACGATTCCCTGGGGCGACGTCTCCACTGCGTACCACAGCACCGGCATTCCCAACATCGAAGTCTTCATCCCCGGCTCGCCCGGCATGATCAAGGGCGCGCAGCGCGCGAACTACATCCGTCCGCTGCTCGGCCTCGGCCTTGTGCAGGCGCTGATCAAGAACCGCATCGGCAAGACCGTTAAAGGTCCGGACCAAGCGACGCGCGACAAACTGACGACGCATGTCTGGGGCGAAGCGACCAACGCCAAGGGCGAAACGCGCACCGCGCGGATCAAGACCGCGAATGGCTATGCGCTGACGGTGACTGGCTCGCTTGCGGTGGTTGATCACGTGCTCAAGACCGCGCCGGCAGGTGGTGCGTATACGCCATCGAAGCTGGTCAGCGCGGATCTGGTGACGACGTTGCCGGGTTCGGGGGCAATGGTGATCAGCTGAGGTTTGCGAGCCCGGACGGCGCTAAGTGT
>JALYJV010000403.1 GCA_030775105.1 Pseudomonadota bacterium
CGATAGGAGCGACACATGGGACGCAGATTCCAGAACATCCTGGAGACGGTCGGCAACACCCCGGTCGTCAGGATCAACCGGCTGGCGCCGCCAGGCGTGAACCTCTACGTCAAGATCGAGGCGTTCAACCCCCTGGGCTCCGTCAAGGACCGCCTGGCGCTCGGCGTCATCGAGGCGGCGGAAAAGTCGGGCGAGCTCAAGCCCGGCCAGACGGTGATCGAGGCCACCAGCGGCAACACCGGCATCGGCCTTGCCATGGTCTGCGCGCAGAAGGGCTACCCCCTGGTCGTCACCATGGCCGAGCAGTTCAGCGTCGAGCGGCGCCGCTTGATGCGCTTTCTCGGCGCCAAGGTCGTGCTTACACCGGCGGCGGGCCGCGCAATGGGTATGGTGACCAAGGCCATCGAACTCGCCCAGACCCACGGCTGGTTCCTGACCCGGCAGTTCGAGAACGAGGCGAACCCCGACATTCACTCACGCACCACGGCCCGCGAAATCCTCGCCGACTTCGCGGACGAGCGCCTTGATTACTGGGTGACGGGCTACGGCACCGGCGGCACCCTGCGCGGCGTGTCGCGCGTATTAGCGGCGGAGTCGCCGCAGACGAAGATCGTGGTCTGCGAGCCGGCAGAAGCGCCGCTGCTCGGCAGTGGCGCCGAGCAGGCACGCAACACCGATGGCACCCCCGCCGCGCCGCACGCGGCGTTCACGCCACACCCGATGCAGGGCTGGACGCCGGACTTCATTCCCAAACTGACCGCGGATGCGGTGCTGTCCAAGGTGATCGACCGCGTCATCGCAATACCGGGACCCGAGGCTCTGCGCTGGTCAGCCGAACTCGCGCGCAAGGAGGGCCTGTTCGTCGGCATCACCTCCGGTGCGACCTTCGCAGGTGCGCTGCGCGTCGCCACCGAGGCACCTAAAGGCGCAAACATCCTGTGCATGCTGCCGGACACTGGCGAACGTTATCTCAGCACGCCGCTGTTCGCCGACGTGCCGGCTGATATGACGGAGGAAGAGTGGGCGATCTCGCGATCGACGCCGAGCGGACAGTTCGCCGCATGACGTCGATAATCACGGCACAAGCCAGACTCTGAAGACTGTAAGCGGCAAGCTGATGCTTGCTACATGCTCCGAATAGGGCAGGTTGTTGCTGCCCGAAAGTCTCAGGAAAGTCGCACGATGGCGGTTACGGGCTGATTAGCGACTGTCGCTGAGGTGCCAGATGCAGGCACTCACAGGCGGCTGCTTCAGGGAACGCTTCCGGCCCTGCCCAAGCGGGCGCGCTCCTACTCTCTTAGGGGCTGCCTGCGCATTTTTGGGTCTCCGGAGTTGGAACAGTCAATCAGCGCGCCGAGCAGTAAATCCCCCGGTCAAGCCCCAGCCACCGTAATGACCGAAGGGTCGATGGGTCCAGTTGTTGTTCAGCAACGTCGCCATAGGCTTAACTTATCGCGCAGTTCGGCACGCAGGTGGCCGCCGGCAATGCGCACCCCAGGTCTACGCGGCGGTCATGTGACGTCATTGCGGCTGCGGTAGGATTCGCGCCCCTCCTCACACGCATTGGATGCTACATGGAATGGCTTTCCGACCCGACCATCTGGATGGGTCTTGCAACACTCGTGCTCCTGGAAATCATCCTGGGCATCGACAATCTGGTGTTCATCGCGATCTTGGCGGACAAGCTGCCGCCGGAGCAGCGCGACAAGGCACGCATCATCGGCCTGAGCCTGGCGCTGCTGATGCGGCTGGTGCTGCTGGCGGCGCTGTCGTGGATCATGAAGCTGACCGAGCCGCTGTTCACGGTTTTCGGCCACGAGTTCTCCGGGCGCGACCTGATCCTGCTGTTCGGCGGACTGTTCCTGCTGTTCAAGGCAACGATGGAACTGCACGAGCGCCTGGAAGGCACCTCGCATACCAGTTCCGGTAGCAAGGTCTATGCTGCCTTTGGGGTAGTCGTCACCCAGATCGTGATCCTCGATGCAGTGTTCTCGCTCGACTCGGTGATCACGGCGGTCGGCATG
>JALYJV010000404.1 GCA_030775105.1 Pseudomonadota bacterium
CTTTCGAACACTTCTCAGAATAATAAAAAATCCCCGATCTCGAACAACCCCAGCGCTACGCCGAACTGGCGCTAGCCACGATCAATGCCTGAAGGAGTTCACATGACCACGATCAACCACCAGATCCGCCTCGCCGCCCGCCCCGTCGGCCTGCCCAAGGACAGCGACTGGCAGCGTACCGAGGAGCCGGTGCCGGAACCGGCCGAAGGCCAGTTCCTGGTCAAGGTGCTGTACCTGTCGCTGGATCCGGCGATGCGCGGCTGGATGAACGATGCCAAGTCCTACATCCCGCCAGTCGGTATCGGCGAAGTCATGCGCGCCGGTGCAGTCGGCAAGATCATCGCGTCCAAGCATCCGAAGTTCGCGGTCGGCGAGCATGTCGTCGGCACGTTCGGCGTGCAGAAGTTCGCGCTGTCGGACGGCAAGGGTGTGACGCGGGTCGATTCCAAGCTCGCACCGCTGCCGGTGTATCTGGGCACGCTCGGCATGCCGGGCATGACGGCCTATTTTGGTCTGCTCGAAGTTGGCGAAGCGAAGAGCGGCGAAACGGTTGTGGTCTCCGGCGCGGCGGGTGCGGTCGGCCAGGTCGCCGGCCAGGTCGCGAAGATCAAGGGCTGCCGCGTTGTCGGCATTGCCGGCGGCGCCGACAAGTGCCGTTACGTCGTCGACGAACTCGGCTTCGACGCCTGCATCGACTACAAGAACGAAGACGTCAAAGCCGCACTTAAGCTGCATTGCCCGAAGGGCGTTGATGTCTACTTCGACAACGTCGGCGGCGAGATTCTCGACGACGTGCTGACGCGCCTGGCGATGCACGCGCGCATCGTGATCTGCGGCGCGATCTCGCAGTACAACAGCACCTCGGTCAAGGGCCCGAGCAATTATCTTTCGCTGCTGGTGCATCGTGCGAGCATGAAGGGCATGGTCGTGTTCGACTGGGCCGCCCGTTATGGCGAAGCCGCACAGACGATGGGCGGCTGGCTCGCTGAAGGCAAGCTCAAGACCCGCGAAGACATCGCGACCGGCATCGAGAATTTCCCGGACGTCCTGCTCAAGCTGTTCCGCGGCGAGAACACCGGCAAGTTGGTACTCAAAGTCTGACGCCCTGTAGGACATTGGCCGCACTGCGATATGTGCAGTGCAGCATTTCGCAGAAACCGTATAGCTATTTTCAAACGGCCACTCTGAAGCGATAAGCGGACAGGCAATACGAGCCGATTTTGTTGCACACTGCGGGCTGGTGCCCGGCTGCGGCTGAATGATGTACATCTGTACGCTATCAGACAGTCCGCGGACGGCATTTGGTCACATAACTACATAAGAGCGCATCGGCAACTGCCGATGCTCACCGGTGCGAGAGAAAGGAGACTGGAATGAGAGCTTTGCTCAAGAGAGCCTTGTGCGTGGGGGCAGGGGGGATCCTTACGGCTGTGCCGCTCGCGGCATCTGCCCTGCCATTTACCCTGGGGGAAATCGACGGACGCCTGGACACCAACGTGTCCGTCGGCGCCACCTTCCGTACACAGGACCGGGACAATGGCCTGGTCGGCATTACCAACGGCGGTACTGCGCGATCGGTCAATGATGACGACGGCAATCTCGGCTTCGGCAAGGGCGATGTCGTCGCTGCTGTCGCCAAGGCCACGCATGATCTGGAACTGCAATGGCGCGACTTCGGCGTCTTCTCGCGTTTCAGCTATTTCTACGATCAGGCGGCGGCAGATGCCTCGCGTCTCGAAGATCGCCTGACCGGCGGCGTGCAGTCCGACCCCGGCCGTCGCCTCGCTGCAGTGAGTCGCGGCGAGGATGAGTACGAGCTTGGCCCTGAAGGCCGCGACCGTCTCGAATCGCAGGTCGAGCTGCTCGATCTGTTTGCCTATGCCCGCTTCAACATTGCCGATCGACCGGCTTCAGTGCGCTTCGGCAAGCAGGTGGTGAGCTGGGGCGAAAGCACCTTCATCCAGAACGGCATCAATTCGATCAACCCGATCGATGTGGCGCGTATTCGCGCGCCGGGCGCCGAACTGAAGGAAGCCCTGCTGCCGACGGCGCTGCTATGGACCACGATGCAGGTCGCCGACGGTCTGAGCATGGAAGCGGTGTGGATGACCTCCTACGAGCGCACCCGCATCGATCCGCGCGGCAGCTTCTTCTCGACCAATGACTTCGTCTCGGACGACGGCAACAAGGCGATTGTCAGCTTTGGCCGCCGCAACGACGACAACAACGCCTTTGATCCGACCGCACCTCCGGGCACCTTCAGCGCATGGGTGCCGCGTGAACAGTCGGGGAAAACCGAAGATGCCACGCGCCAGTTCGGCGTGACCCTGCGCTACTTCTCTGAAGCATTGAACGGCACGGAGTTCGGTTTCTATTACCTGAACTACCACAGCCGAACGCCGCTGGTTTCCGGCATTCGCGGAGCTGCTACCAATCCAGGCAATCTCGCAGCGGCGACCTGCTCGGAAGATGCGGCAGCAGCGGGCTGTCGCGCTGGTTACTTCGCCGAGTATCCGTCGGACATCAGCCTCTACGGCATCAGCTTCAATACCGATGGACCGTGGGGCGTTGCGCTGCAGGGCGAATATTCATATCGCCCGGAACAGCCAGTGCAGATCTCCGGCACGGAAGTTCTGCTCGCGACGCTGGGCGTTCCAAGCTCCACCCTGGCGCCTGCAC
>JALYJV010000405.1 GCA_030775105.1 Pseudomonadota bacterium
CTCGATGCCCTCGCCGACGCCGAAGCGGACAAACTGGGCCACCTTTGCACCCTTCTCCTTGAGCATCTGCTCGACGGTCTGGTCGCCATTCTTGACGAAGGCCTGACCCAGCAGCGTGTTCTCGGAAATGAACTTGGCGACCTTGCCGTCGATCATCTTGACGAGGATTTCGGCCGGCTTGGGCTTGAAGCCGCCGCCCAGCTTCTTCTTGATCGTCGCGTATTCGTCGTCCCAGGTCTTCTTGTCGTCGGCGGACAGGCCTTCATAGGTGCCGTTCTGCTTCTCGGCATCCATTTCCTTGAGGAAACCGGCAAACTTCTCGGAGTCAGCCTTGGCCTCGGCCTGTTCCTGGGCCACCGTGGCCTCGATGATGCGGCGCTCGTCGGCGATCGCCTCAGCCGAGAACTCAGCAGCACTGAGGAAGCGCGGGCTCATGGCGGCGATGTGCATCGCCACGTCCTTGCCCGTCGCCTCGTCGCCGGCCTCCAGCGCCACGATGACACCGATCTTGTCGCCCTGGTGCATGTAGGTGACGATGGGGCCACCGGCCTTGGCAACGACCTCGAAACGACGGATCGTCATGTTCTCGCCGATGCGGCCGACCATCGCGCGACGGGTCTCGTCGAGCGTCTCAGTGCCGTCCTTGATGTTGACGAGCGCGTCGATGTTGGCCGGCTTGTTGGCCAGCGCTGCAGCGGCGGCACGCTTGGCCAGATCGCGGAACTCTTCGCCCTTGGCGACGAAGTCGGTTTCGCAGTTCAGCTCGGCGACGGCGACAGCCTGCGGACCGACCGCGAAGGCCAGAACGCCTTCCGCAGCAGTACGACCAGCCTTCTTGTCGGCCTTTGCGGCACCGTCCATGCGCAGCTTTTCAGCGGCCTGATCGAGGTTGCCGTCAGTGGCCTCAAGCGCCTTCTTGCAGTCGCCCATACCGGCACCGGTACGGTCGCGCAGCTCCTTGACGAGGGCGGCGGTGATCTGCGCCATCAATTACTCCTTGGTCTGTTCAGCGGCGCCACGGCCGCCGCGCGAAGGCTTGCCGGCGTCACGGCGCGGACCAGCCGGACGCGGACGGCGCGGCGCAGCACGCTCTTCCGACTCGTCGACGAACTCTTCGGCGCGGCCGGTGGTGTTGGTGCCGCGGCCTTCGATGATGGCATCGGCCACACACTGGGCGTACACGCGGATCGCGCGGGTGGCGTCGTCGTTGCCGGGGATCACGTAGTCGACCTGGGCCGGGTCATTGTTGGTGTCGACCACCGCGATGACCGGGATGCCGAGCTTGCGGGCTTCGGCAATGGCGTTCTTTTCGTAACCGGTGTCGACGACGAACAGGCAGTCCGGCAGGCTCGGCATCTGCTTGATACCGCCCAGCGACTTGCGCAGCTTCTCGATTTCACGCGAGAAGTTCAGCTGTTCCTTCTTGGTCAGGCGGTTGATCGAACCGTCTTCCAGCTGCTTTTCCATTTCGATCAGACGCTTGATCGAACCCTTGACCGTCTTGAAGTTGGTCAGGGTGCCGCCCAGCCAGCGCTGGTTCACGAACGGCATGCCCGAACGCTTGGCTTCTTCTTCAACGGCATCACGCGCAGCGCGCTTGGTGCCGACGAACAGCACGCGGCCGCCGCTGGCAGCGATCTTGCCGGCGAAGGAACAGGCGTCCTTCAGCAGTGGCAGGGTCTGCTCGAGATTGATGATGTGGATACGGTTACGATCGCCGAAGATGTATTCATTCATCTTCGGGTTCCAGTAGCGGGTGCGGTGTCCGAAATGGACGCCGGCTTCCAGCAACTGGCGCATAGTGACATTCGCCATGTTCAACTCCTTGGGTTTAGCTAACCGCGCCCTTGTGAGGATCACCCAAGGGGGCGCGGATGGATTTTCAAAGGCTGGCCTTGCGGTCCGAATTGCCTTTGAAGGGCGCGCTTTATACCATAGCGCCCCTTTGAAAACAACGAGATTGCGGGTTTTACGACCCCCTCCGAATGACCGTCACGATCAAGACCGCTGAGCAGCAACAGAAGATGCGTGAGGCCGGCGCGGCCGCGGCCGAGGTGCTGGTCATGATCGAGCCTTATGTAAAGGCTGGCGTGAGCACGGAAGAGATCAACCGCATCTGCCACGAGCACATCACCAAGGTCCAGGGCAACATCCCCGCCCCGCTCGGCTATGGCGCGGCGCCGGGGCGGATGGCGTTCCCGAAATCGGTCTGCACCTCGGTCAATCACGTGGTCTGCCACGGCATCCCGGGCTCCAAGGTCCTCAAGAAGGGCGATATCGTCAATATCGACGTCACTGTCATCAAGAACGGCTTCCACGGCGATACCAGCAGCATGTTCTACATCGGCGAGCCGAGCATCCTCGCCCGCCGCCTGACTGAAACCACGCACGAAGCGATGATTGCCGGGATCAAGAAGGTCGCACCGGGTGTGCGTCTGGGCGACATCGGTCACGTGATCCAGCAGCATGCCGAACAGCGCGGCTTCTCGATTGTCCGCGAGTATTGCGGTCACGGCATTGGCGAGATATTCCATGAAGACCCGCAGGTCGTGCACTACGGTCGCCCTGGCACGGGATTTGAATTGCAGGCCGGCATGACATTTACGATTGAGCCGATGGTCAACGCCGGGCGCGCGGAAGTGAAGCTGCTGCCCGATGCCTGGACCGTCGTGACCAAAGATCATTCGCTGTCCGCGCAGTTCGAGCACACCGTGCTGGTCACCCCGACCGGCTACGAGGTGCTGACGCTGCGCAATGGCAGCCTGTAGCAGGCCGGCAACACGCACACGCTACAAGAACCCCACGCCCCGGCACTGGCGCGAAAACGCGCAGTTCCGCTCCGAATATCACAGCGGTATCCTCTCTGACCATCATGGGCGCTGAAATCGATCTGGCTGAAGAAGAAGCGGCAGCAATCTTCAGTTCACCCCGCATCCGTTCGCATCTGGCCCAGGGCGGCTATTCGATCAGCGCTTTCCGCGACACCCTGATCTGGGGTCGCGAACGCCTGTACAGCCTGTTCCACGACGGCGTTCCGGCGGACTCGCTGGTCCATGCCCGTGCCCACCTTGTCGACGAAGTCCTGCGCGCCGCCTGGCAGAAATTCCTGCCGCAGGCGACCACGGGCCTGACCCTCGCCGCGGTTGGCGGCTATGGCCGCGGCGAGCTGCTGCCGCATTCGGATATCGACATTCTCGTCCTGCACAGCGGCGACGCCCTCGAACACCACCGCAAGGCCCTCGAAGCGCTGACGGCGTTCAGCTGGGACATCGGCCTCGAAGTCGGCCAGAGCGCACGCACCGTCGAGGACTGCGTCGCCGAGGGTGGCAAGGACATCACCGTCATCACCAATCTGCTCGAAGCGCGCCTGCTGATCGGCGACGAGCAGCTGTTCCACGAGATGCAGCAGGCGCTCACGCCGGACAAGGTCTGGCCAGTGCGCAGCTTCTTTGCGGCCAAGAAGAAGGAGCAGTCGGATCGCCACCGCAAGTACGACGACACTGGTTACAAGCTCGAACCCAACGTCAAGGAAAGCCCGGGCGGTCTGCGCGACATCCACACCATCGCCTGGGTCACCAAGCGCCATTTCGGCGCGCAGACGCTCAATGAGCTGCGCGAGCGCGGTTTCCTGACCAAGCAGGAATGCGACGAACTGTTCGCCGGCCAGGATTTCCTGTGGCGCGTGCGTTTCGCCCTGCACATGATCAGCGGCCGTCGCGAAGACCGCCTGCTGTTCGACAGCCAGATCAAGGTCGCAGCTCTGTTCGGCTATGTCGACACCGACGCCAATCGCGCGGTCGAGCAGTTCATGCAGCTGTACTACCGCACGATCAAATCGCTGTCCTGCCTCAACGACATGCTGCTGCAGCTGTTCGAAGAGGCGATCCTGTTCCCGGACGCCGGCGAACCGGAAGAACTGAACTCGCGCTTCCAGATCCGCCATGGCTATCTCGAAGCGCGCGACGACGACGTGTTCCGTCGCCAGCCCTGGGCTCTGCTCGAAATCTTCCTGCTGCTGCAGCAGAACCCGCGCACCGAAGGCATCCGCGCACAGACTCTGCGCATGATCCTGCGCGACGGTCGCCTGATGAACGAGGAAGTGCGCAACTCGGTGAAGGCGCGCGCGCTGTTCATGGAAATATTCCGTGAAGGTCGCGGCCTGACGCGCAACCTGCGGCGCATGAACCGCTACGGTGTACTCGGCCACTATCTGCCGGCGTTCAGCAACATCGTCGGCCTGATGCAGTACGACCTGTTTCACACGCTGACCGTCGACGAGCATATCCTCTACGTGCTGCGCAACGCGCGACGGTTTGCGATGACGCGCTTCCGCGACGAACTGCCGTACTGCAATGAGGTAATGCGCCGTCTCGCCAAGCCCGAGCTGCTCTATCTCGGCGCGCTATGGCATGACATGGCCAAGGGCCGTGGCGGCGATCACTCCGAAC
>JALYJV010000406.1 GCA_030775105.1 Pseudomonadota bacterium
ACGGGGAGAGGGAGCCCTAAAGTCCAAATCCTTGACACCCCCTCTGGTCCAGAACTTGTAAGCCTCCACGCAAAGACGGATTTCCGTCGCAGGAGGCGCCAATGAATCAGGCACTGTGGGTTGCGAAGACCGGACTCGATGCGCAGCAGACGCGCATGTCGGTGGTCTCGAACAATCTTGCCAACGTCAACACCACCGGCTTCAAGCGTGGCCGTGCCGCGTTCGAGGACCTGCTTTACCAGACGGTCCGTCAGCCCGGTGCGCAGACTTCGCAGCAGACCCAGGCCCCGACCGGTCTGATGCTCGGCACCGGTGTGCGCGTCGTCGCCACCGAGAAGCTGTTCACGCAGGGCAACATGCTGCAGACCAACAATCCGCTGGATCTCGCGATCAATGGTCGCGGCTTCTTCCAGATCCAGATGCCGGACGGCTCGGTGGCGTATACGCGCGATGGCGGCTTCAAGCTCGACGCGCAGGGCCAGATGGTAAACAACGCCGGCTTCGTGCTGCAGCCGGGCATCAGCGTGCCGGACGGCGCGCAGAGCCTGAGCATCGGCGGCGACGGCATCGTCACCGCGCAGCTCGCCGGCCAGGCGGCGCCGCAGCAGATCGGCCAGCTCCTCGTTGCTGACTTCATCAACGTCGGCGGCCTGCAGCCGATCGGCGAAAATCTCTACGCGGAGACCGCATCCAGTGGCACGCCGCAGACCGGAGCACCGGGTCAGTCCGGCCTCGGCATGATGGTCCAGGGCTCGCTCGAATCCTCGAACGTCAATGTCGTCGAGGAACTGGTCAACATGATCGAAACCCAGCGCGCCTACGAGATGAACTCGAAGGCGATCTCGACCACCGACCAAATGCTGGCCTACGTCAGCAACAACCTGTGAACGCGATTCGCACAGCGCTCGCTGTCGCACTGTCGCTGGCATTGTCGGCCTGCGCCGGTCGCGGTGGCGTCAGCGAGGACCCATACGAGTTGCCGATCGAGGCGGAACTCCCACCGCCGCAAGCCAGCAACGGCGCGATCTACACAACGCAGCAGGGCATGAGCCTGTTCGAGGACCGCAAGGCGCGCCGCGTCGGCGACGTGCTGACCGTGCTGCTGATCGAATCGACGACGGCGCAAAAGAAGGCCAACACGACGACTGCGCGCGAATCCAGTGTCGGGATCAACGGTCCGACCTTGCTTGGCAGGCCGGTGACGGCCGGTGGTGTGCCGATTCTCGAAACCGAGTTCGGCGCGGAAAGCAGCTTCACCGGCGGCGGCACCAGCTCTCAGTCGAATGCGCTCAGCGGCAGCATCGGCGTGATGGTGGTCCGCGTGCTGCCGAACGGCAACCTCGTCGTGCGCGGCGAGAAGCAGCTCACACTCAACCAGGGCAGCGAGACTGTTTCGGTCGAAGGCCTGGTGCGGCCCGAGGACATCCGCGCCGACAACAGCCTGACGTCCGATCGCATCGCCAATGCACGCATCCGCTATGCCGGGCGCGGTGCGATGGCCGATGCCAACTCCGCGGGCTGGCTGAGCCGCTTCTTCAGTTCTGTCGTGTTTCCTTTCTAGAGGGTGCCATGCGCCATTTCCTGACCGCGATCTGTCTGCTGTTGGTCATCGCACCGGCTCACGCCGATCGCATCAAGGATCTGGCGAGCGTCGAAGGCGTGCGCAGCAATCCGCTGGTCGGCTATGGCCTGGTCGTCGGTCTCGACGGCAGCGGCGATCAGACCACGCAGGCGCCATTCACGACGCAGAGCCTCAAGGCGATGCTGAGCCAGCTTGGTGTCGTGTTGCCGGCGGGGCAGAACCTGCAGCTCAAGAACGTTGCGGCCGTTGCAATCCACGCCGAGATTCCGGCATTCGCCAAGCCCGGTCAGACGATTGATATCACGGTATCCTCGATCGGCAATGCCGGCTCGCTGCGCGGCGGATCGCTGCTGATGGCGCCGCTCAAGGGTGCCGACGGCCAGGTCTATGCGATTGCGCAGGGCAATGTCGTCGTCGGCGGCTTCGGCGCGTCCGGCAAGGACGGCTCGCGTGTTGCGCTGAACATCCCCAGCGCCGGGCGCATTCCCAACGGCGCGATGATCGAACGGGTCGTCGCCAACGGCTTCGCCGATGGCGGTGATGTCCGCCTCAACTTGCATACGCCGGATTTCACGACTGCCGCGCAGATGGCCAACGGCATCAACCAGTTTCTCGGCGGTAGTTTCGCGCGCGCCGTCGATGCCGTCACTGTCGCGGTCAACGCGCCGGGCGATGGCGGCCAGCGTGTCGCCTTTCTCTCGGCACTCGAGAACATCGAAGTGACGCCAGGTAGCGCTGCGGCGAAAGTCATCGTCAATGCGCGCACCGGCACCATCGTCATCGGCAGTCACGTGCGCGTGCTGCCGGCCGCGGTGACACACGGTTCGCTCGCCGTGACGATCTCGGAGAAACCGCAGGTCAGCCAGCCCAATCCGTTCAGTGACGGCGAGACCACCGTCGTGCCGCGCTCGGAGATCACCGTGTCGCAGGAAGGCAGCGGACGCATGTTCGTGCTCAATGCCGGTGTCAGTCTCGACGATCTGGTGCGTGCAGTGAACCAGGTCGGCGCGGCACCGGGTGATCTGATTGCGATCCTCGAAGCCCTGCGCGAAGCCGGTGCACTGCGCGCGGAGCTGGTGATCATCTGATGTATACGATGCGCCGCCCGGATCTGGTGACTGATTTCAATCAGTTCGCCGGTCTGCGCGCCGACGCGCGGGCGCAGACGCCCGAGGCGCTGCGCAAGACCGCGCAGCAGTTCGAAGCACTGATGACTCAGCAGATGCTGAAAAGCATGCGCGCCGCGAGTCTTGGCGACGACGTCATGGGTGGTGGGCAGACCGAGTTCTACCAGGACATGTTCGATCAGCAGATGGCCGTGCACCTGTCCAGTGGCAGGGGACTCGGTGTTGCCGACCTGCTCGTGCGTCAGTTGCAGGCGCGGCAGTCGACGGCTGGTACAGTCGAACCGACGCAGGCCGGCACACTCAATCCACTGCCACAAAGGGGCGGCATGGTCGGCGTTGTCAACGCTGCAGATAGCGCAGTCACCGCAGCCCACGGCGTGGCTGCCCAGGCCAAGGCGCTGACGTCGGGTGGCGCCGCAGCGGTGCAGATGAACGACCGCGTTGCCGGATCATCCGCATCCGGATCGGAACGCGCGTCCGCGCGTCCGCGCAGCGCGGCCGAGTTCGTGGCCGCCGTACGCCCGCATGCCGAAGCCGCCGCCGCGGAACTCGGCGTGCCGGCGCGCGTGCTGATCGCCCAGGCCGCACTGGAAACCGGCTGGGGCCGCAAGGCGATCAAGCGCGACGATGGCGCATCAAGTTTCAATCTGTTCGGCATCAAGGCCGACCGGCGCTGGAACGGCCCAGAGGTCAACCGCACGACCACCGAGTACGCAAACGGCGTAGCGCAATCCGAGCAGGCGAAGTTCCGCACCTATGCGTCGGCCGGCGAATCCTTTGCCGACTATGTGCGCTTCATCAAGTCAAACCCGCGTTACGCCGAAGCTCTGCGTCATGGCGGCGACGAATCGCGTTATGTGGCCGGTCTGCAGAAGGCCGGCTACGCCACTGATCCGGCCTATGCACAGAAGATCCTGCGCGTAGCCCACAGCCCGACGATGAATGCGGCCCTCAATGCGCTGCCGGACGTCAACCCGGCCGCGCCTCGTCAACTGAGTGTCTGAGACTGCCATGACCGATCTGCTCTCGATTGGGTCCTCCGCGTTGCTGGCCTACCGCCGCGCGCTGGATACGACCAGTCACAACATCGCCAACGTCACCACGCCCGGCTATTCCCGTCAGCGCGTCGAGCTGGCGGCGCTGGCCGGTTCCGGCAGCGGCTCCGGCTTCATCGGCAATGGTGTCGAAACCCAGACCGTGCGTCGCATCAACGACGGCCTGATCAATACGCGTCTGCAGGGCGACACCGCAGCCTATGCGCGCCTCGAAGTCTTCGCCGGTTTTGCCGGCCGTGTCGACGACCTGCTGTCGAGCAGCGATACCAATCTCGCCGCGCCGCTGCAGAACTTCTTCGACGCCGCCAATGCCGTCGCGCAGAATCCCAGTTCGACCGCAGCGCGCCAGGCCCTGATCGGCAACGCCCAGACCCTGGCTGCGCGCTTCAACGAAACCCAGTCTCAGCTCGACGGCATGGCGGGCGAAGTCGACACGCGCATGCGCGCCACCGTGACCGAGATCAACCAGATCAGTACCTCGCTGGCGCAGATCAACGAACGTATCGCCCTGGCCCAGGGCCAGTATGGCGGCCAGGCGCCGAACGACCTGCTCGATCAGCGCGACCAACTGCTGCAGGATCTGGCCGGTCGTATCGGTATCTCGACCGTCAGCCAGGACGACGGCAGCCTCAATGTTTTCACCAGCGGCGGCCAGTCTCTGGTGCTCGGCAACAAGGCGACTGCCCTGGCTGTCGTTGGCGACAGCTTCGGCAGTGCACGCGCCGAGATCACGCTCGGCGGCACCGCGATCGTGACCAATCAGCTCAGCGGCGGCACATTGGGCGGCCTGCTCGACGTGCGTCGCGAAGTCATCGATCCGGCGCGCAGCGAACTCGGCAAGCTCGCGGTCGGTATTGCCGAAACCATCAACGCTCAGCATGCGAAAGGCATGGATGCGACCGGCGCACTCGGCGGCCTGTTCTTCGCCGATCCTTCCGGTACCGCGCTTGCCGCAAGCAGCAACACCGGTACCGCCAGTGTCAGCGTCGGCTTCGGCGATGTCTCGGCACTGACCGGCGACGACTACGAACTGCGCTACCAGGCGGGTGGCTGGCAACTGACCACGAAGAGCACCGGCGCCAGCGTCGCGCTGACCGGTAC
>JALYJV010000407.1 GCA_030775105.1 Pseudomonadota bacterium
GACGAGCTGTCCGCCGCCGTATCGCGCCTGCGCGCGCAGGCCGATGTGCTGCTCAGCGACGGCGACATGACACGCTGCCAGCGCTGGCTGCAGGACGACTACGGTCTCGACGCCGTTGCCGCACAGCAGCTCGCCGGCTACCTCGCCGCCGCCAAGGCCTCGCTCGGCCTGCTACCGACGCGCGAGCGCTTTGTCTTCGAACGCTTCTTCGATGAGGTCGGTGACACCCATCTGGTGATCCATGCGCCCCTGGGCTCGCGCGTGATGCGCGCCTGGGGCCTGGCGCTGCGCAAGCGCTTCTGCAAGCAGTTCAACTTCGAGCTGCAAGCCGCGGCCCTCGACGATTCGCTGGTGCTGTCGCTTGGGCCCACGCACAGCTTCCCGCTGGAGGAAGTCGCGCACTACCTGCATTCGAACACCGCGCATGAGGTGCTGGTGCAGGCGATCCTGCAGGCGCCGATGTTCCCGACCCGCTGGCGCTGGGCTGCCTCGATTGCACTGGCGATTGCTCGCAACCGCAATGGCAAGCGCGTGCCGCCGCAGTTCCAGCGCTCGGACGCCGAAGATCTGCTGACGCATGCTTTCCCGGATGCGGTCGCCTGCCAGGACAACCTGCCCGGCCATCGCGACGTCCCCGATCACCCGCTCGTACATCAGGCGCTGCACGATTGCCTCAATGAAGTCATGGATGCCGAGGGCCTGCTCACGCAGCTGCGCCGCATCGAGTCCGGCGAGGTGACAATCGTCTGCCGCGACCTGACCGCGCCTTCACCGTTGTCTGAAGCCATCCTCAACGCGCGCCCCTACGCCTTCCTCGATGACGGTGCCGCTGAAGAACGTCGCACCCTTGCGGTGAAGACGCGCGGTGTGTTCGAGCCGCAGAATGCGAGTGACCTCGGCCGCCTCGATCTCGACGCGATCCGTCGCGTTCAGCAGGAGATGCAACCTGATCCGGTCAATGCCGACGAACTGCACGATACGCTGGTCGTCTACGGATTTCTGACCGACGAAGAAGTTCGTCCATGGACGACGATGCTGCGTGAGCTGACCGTCGATCGACGCGTCGCGGAAGTGCAGTCGCCGACAACCAGGCTCTGGGTCGCGGCCGAACGCCTGCGCGAAGTGATTGCCGTATTGCCGGATGCGCCGGTCATCGGCGACGCGCCCCGGCTCGGCGTCGAGGTCGATACCGACACCGCGCTGCGCGAACTGATGCGCAGCCGACTGGAAATCGTCGGCCCGACGACCGAGACGGAGTTGGCGGCACCGCTGGGGACCGATCAGGCGTTGATCGCAATGGCCCTGCTCTGGCTAGAAGCACAGGGCTACGTGATGCGCGGCAGCTTTTCGCATCCCGGCGCGCAGGAATGGTGCGAGCGCAGGCGCCTCGCACGTATCCATCGCTATACGCGTGATACGCGTCGCGCCGGATTCGAGACGGTATCGCCCGCAGCGTTCATGCGCTTCCTGCTCGACTGGCAGGGGCTCACCGCGAACACCCTGCGTGAAGGACCGGTCGCTCTCGAAGCCGTGCTGGCGCAACTGCAGGGCTGTGCGATTGCCGCCGCCGCGTGGGAAACCGAAGTGCTGCCGGCGCGCCTGCGTGGCTACGAACCAGCATGGCTGGATCAGTTATGCGCGAGCGGCCGCGTATTGTGGCAACGTCTGCCCGCGAGCCATGCCGACAACCGCAAGGCCGCACCGGTGCGGACGACACCGATCGTGCTGCTGCTGCGCGAACAGGCTACGCACTGGCAATCCGCACCCGACAACGAGCCCGAGCTGTCGGCTGCTGCACTCGCCGTACTCGAAGTCCTGCGCGAGCACGGTGCGTCGTTTTTTGTAGAACTGGTGGCTGACAGCGGCGTGCTGCGCAGCCAGGTGGAGTCCGCGCTCGGTGAACTGGTCAGCCACGGCCTGATCACGGCCGACGGCTTTGCCGGACTGCGCGCGCTGGTGGCGCCGGCGGAACAGAAGGCCCGCAGCCTGCGTCGCGGCGGCGTGCGCGCTGCATTTCAGAATCTAGAAAGTGCCGGACGCTGGTCGCTGGTGCGCGCTCGCCGGAACTCAACCGCCGCAGTCGCAGACGATGGCAGCGTCGAATGGCTGGCCTGGGCACTGTTGCAACGCTACGGCGTGCTGTTCCGCAGCCTCCTCGAACGCGAGACGCGCCTGCCGCCATGGCGTGATCTGCACTACGCGCTGCGCCGGCTCGAGGCACGCGGCGAGATTCGCGGCGGACGTTTCGTCAGTGGCTTCGCCGGCGAACAGTTCGCGCTGCTTGATGCCGCCAATTCCCTGAACAAGCACCGCGAGGATCGCGACCAAGCGCTGATAGTGATCTCCGGCTGCGACCCACTCAACCTGACCGGCTCGATACTGCCGGGCGAACGCGTACCGGCCTTGCCGGGACATCGCGTCCTGCTCCGCGGCGGCGTGCCGGTGGCGACGCTGATCGCCGGCGACGTACACACGCTGGTCGACGCGGAGAGCGGCACGCAATGGCAATGGCGCAACCGGCTGCTGCGCGGCAGCGGCGCATCCGGCATCGACGGCGAAACCTCCGACCCTCCGCTGCGCATGCCCGGCCGCGGTGCCGCGCAACGGCCGCGCTATTGAGTTGTCGTTGCCGGACGGCTGGGCCGCCCCTGCCGCGGCGACCGCTCCAGTACCAGCGGTGACTCGACGAACAGCGAGCGCGTCGGGAACGCAAAGCCGACGCCGATCTCGGCGAAACCGCGTAGCATCGCCAGATTGATCGCCTGCTGCGTATCCATGTACTTGTTGAAATCCGGATCGGTCATCCAGAACACCACTTCGAAATCCAGGGACGACTCGCCGAACCTGGCGAAATGCGCGCGATCAAAACGGGTCAGCGGCTGGCTCTCGATGATCTTACGGACGAGTTCGAGCACCGCTTCGATCTGCTCGGCGCTGGTCTGATACTGCAGGCCGAACGCGAACACGTTGCGTCGCTCGCGCATGCGCTTGTAGTTGCGCAGTCGCGCCTTGAGCAGATCGCTGTTGGAGAACACGATCTGCTCGCCGCCGAGACTGCGGATGCGCGTCGTCTTCAAGCCAACATGCTCGACGCTGCCCATGTAGTCGTCGACGATGATGAAGTCACCGATCACGAAGGGTTTGTCGATGACGATCGATAGGCTGGCGAACAGATCGCCAAGCACGTTCTGCACCGCTAGGGCCACCGCAATGCCACCGATGCCAAGGCCCGCAACCAGCGCCGTCACATCGATACCGAAATTGTCGAGTGCGACCAGCAGAATGATGGCCCACACCAGCACTCGCCCGATGAACGCCAGTGCAGCCAGGCTGGTCGTTGCGCCGACATTGGTCTGCTGCGTCCGCGCGCGATAGATGCCAAGCCAGAAGTCGAGGGCCCTGTTGGCCCACAGACCGACCTGCAGGAGCGCCGCGACCCCGGCGACATACTTCAGCCAGGTGCTGACCGGGTCAGGCAATTGCAGATAGCGGGTACCGACAAACAGGGTGACGCCAAAGACCAGTATCTGGCGCGTGCTGCGTACGACTTCGATCAGCGCGTCGTCGACCTGAGTGTCGGTTATCTTCGCAACGATCGACAGACGCACGATCATCAACCACTTGACCACACCAACTGCGACGTTGATCGCCAGTGCAACGGCCAGGGCAGTGAGCCAGGCGGACAGCGGATTCTCCAACAGCATCACATCCAGATTGATCGCGGGATTCATGGCCGGGGCCTGTGCGTTGTGCAAAATCGTCCGTGCCATCAGGCGCCGGGAATGCCGGTGCTTTTATAACGCACGCCGCCTGACATCCTGATGAATCGACCGCAAAAAGAAGGCCCCGCTGAGCCTTGGTCTCAGCGGGGCCCGTCATT
>JALYJV010000408.1 GCA_030775105.1 Pseudomonadota bacterium
ATCTCGCCAGGCCAACGCTGCAGCGGGTGCGCGTCGGTCAGCGGGTGACTGCGGGCGAACAGATCGGCTGGCTCGGTGCCGCAGGCGAAAACCACGGATGGCCCCCACATCTGCATATCCAGCTCATCACCGATATCGGCCAGCACCAGGGCGACTACCAGGGCGTTGCGCTGGAACGCGACCGTGCCAAGGCGCTGGCAGCCTGCCCTGATCCCAATCTGCTGCTGCGAATCAAGGCGCTGGCTTAAAGCCTCTTCGGCACAGGCGCGTTAAGCTGTCACCATGTTGAGCACCCCCATGTCCCCGATTGACCTGCATAGCCACTCCACCGCGTCCGATGGTGAGCTGGCCCCTGGGGCGGTGGTCGCCGAAGCTGCGGCTGCCGGGGTCAAGACGCTCGCACTCACAGATCACGACACGATCTTTGGGCTTGATGCGGCGCTGCAGGCCACGCGCGTTCACGGCATGAAGCTGATCACCGGCGTCGAAATCTCGGTCAGCCTCGATCGTCACACCTTGCATGTGCTCGGCCTCGGCATTGATCCGACCGCAGCGGCGCTGGTCGACGGCCTGACCGAACTGCAGCGCAAGCGCGCGGTACGCGCCAGCGCGATCGCCGCAAAGCTCGAGCGCCTGGGCGTCGCGAATGCGCTGCAACGCGCCGAGGACATGGCCGCCGGCGGCCAGATCACGCGCTCGCATTTCGCGCGCCTGCTGATCGAGGCCGGCATCGTCAAGGACACCCAGCGCGCGTTCAAGCGCTATCTCGGCCAAGGGCGTCAGGCCTATGTCGCGAGCCAATGGGCGCATCTGCCGGATGCGATTGAATGGATACACGCCGCTGGCGGCGTCGCTGTGCTCGCGCATCCGTTCAAGTACCCACTCAGTCGCGCAAACCGGCATCGCACGCTGAAAACGTTCCGCGAATTGGGCGGCGATGCGATGGAAGTGTGCTGCGGCACATCCAGCGCAGAAGAAATCTCTGAATCAGCACGTGACGCGCTGGAGTTCGGCCTTGCCGGCTCGATCGGCTCGGACTACCACGGCCCCAAGCAGCCCTGGGCGAAACTCGGTCGCGTCGCGGCTTTACCTGCCGCCGTGACACCGATCAACGTGTACAGCCAATCGCTGCTGGCAGCCTGACAGCGCTATTTCAGGAGTTGCCCCATGGGATTTTACGACCGCCATATCCTGCCGCACCTGATCGACTGTACCTGCGGCATGGGCGACGTGATGAAAGCGCGTTCGCAGATCGTGCCGCGTGCACGCGGAAAGGTGCTGGAAATCGGCATCGGCAGCGGCCTGAACCTGAGCTTCTACGATCCGGCGAAGGTCGAACACATCTTCGGCGTCGATCCTTCGGCGGAAATGCAGCTCAAGGCGCGCAAGCGCGCCGCGAGTATCGGCATTCCGGTTGACACCGTACCGCTGGTCATCGAGCAGATCGGCGCTGCCGATGCCAGTTTCGATACCGTGGTCTGCACCTTCACGCTGTGCACGATCCCCGATCCGGTCCCCGCGCTGAAGGAGATGCGCCGGGTACTCAAGCACGGCGGTGAACTGCTGTTCTGCGAACACGGCCTCGCACCGGACGCAGGCGTGCGCCTGTGGCAGAACCGGCTGACGCCGATATGGAAGCCCCTCGCGGGAGGGTGTCATCTGAACCGCAATATTCCGGACCTGATTGCTGCAGGCGGCTTCGAGATCAGTGAACTGGATGCGCACTACCTGCCCGGTCCGAAACCGATGACCTATGTGTATTCAGGCGTTGCGGTCGCTCGCAAAGATATCTAAAGCATCTTTTCCTGTTTGAACCAATCCAGTGCGCGTTGCACCGTCGCTTCGAGATTGAGGGTCGGCGCATAGCCGATCGCTGCTGCGGATTCGCCGCTCAGGTGCTGGCCGGCAGACATCACTGCAATCGCTGATTCGCTGATCGCCGGCACCGGCCCCTTGAGATACAGGTAACGCCATTTCTGCAGGGCCGAGATGCCTTTGGCGATGGACAGCGATACAGACTTCGGATTCGCCTGCCCGGACAGGCGGGCGATCAGGGCGGTCAACTCGTCCATGTCGGTGTTCACGCCGGTCAACAGATAGCGCTGGCCGGCGACGCCGCGCTCGGCGACCTGCAGCAGTCCACGACCGGCATCGCAGGCCGCGACAACATTGCGCTGGCCGCGCACATAATTACGGAAACGCCCACTGGCGACGCCGACGATGATCTGACCGGTCGTCGGGCCGTAGTCGTACTCGCCGAAGGTCATCGACGGAATCGCAATCGACACCGGCAGTCCACGTGCGGCGGACTGCAGGGCCAGCTCATCGAGCGCCCATTTGACCTGCAGATAGGGATTGAGATTGGTCGTCGCACTCGCGTAGCGCTCGTCGCCCCGCGCAGGCTGACCGTCGGCGCGCTTGGGCAGGGCGATCGAACCACCGACATAGACGATGCGCCCGACCTGCGCCTGTCCGGCAGCGCGGTACAGGTTTTCGGCGAGCTGCGTGGCAGTTCGCACTTCGTCGCGCCACGGTCGAGGCAGCGTCGGGTAGTACGCCGCCGCATTGATCAGCACATCAACGCCGCGCAGCGCGGCAGGCAGCGACTCCGGCTCGGTCAGATCGGCGCGAATGCATTCGACGCCCAGACCGCTCAGGCGCTGCAGGCCCTGCGTCGAACGGAAGAACGCCACGCCCTGGTGACCGGCCGCAACAACGGCGTCGAGCGCGTGCCGTCCGAGCATCCCGGTTGCACCCATCACTGCAATCTTCATCACGCCCCCGCCATGCCATGATCGTCCGGCGCAAGACTGCCACATCGGACCGTCCGGAGTGATTCAATCGGAGGATTCGCCGGCAATGCCGCGTGCCCAGACTGCAGGCCACAACGATCAGCTTCCGGAGCAACCGCGTGAAAACGAAATGGACACGAGCCGACATGCCCAACCTGCGCGGCCAGACGGCGCTGATCACCGGCGCCAACCGCGGCCTCGGCCTCGAGATCGCGCTGGGCCTCAGCGGTGCCGGCGCCGATGTCGTCATCGCCTGCCGCGACGCCGGCAAGGCGCATACCGCCGTCGCCACCGTGCAGGCGCATGCGCCGCAAAGCCGCGTCACGGCCTTGAGCGTGGACATGGCGAATGCCGCTTCGATACGGCAGCTGGCACAAGGCTTCCAGCAGCAGCACGCTAAGCTCGATCTGCTGGTCCACAACGCCGCCGCGATCATGGCGCCGTTGTCGCGCACGGCTGAAGGCCACGAATTGCAGATCGTGACCAACCATCTGGGCCCGTTCGCGCTGACCGGATTGCTGCTCGACAGTCTTCGTGCTGCGCCCGCAGCGCGCGTGATCTCGACCGCCAGCCTAGCGCATCGATTGACGTCCGGCCTCGACCTCGACGATCCGCATTTTCTGCATCGTCCCTACAGGGAAATGGACGCCTACGGCGCGAGCAAACTCGCCGTACTGCAGTACAGCTTTGAACTCGATCGGCGTCTGCGTCGACAAGGCCTGCCGATCCGCTCGATTGCCGCGCACCCCGGTTACACCGCAACCAATCTCGACCTTGGCAACTTCTTTCTGCGCCTGAGCACGCGGCTGTTCGGGCAGAAACCGGCGCTGGGTGCATTACCGGCGCTGTATGCGGCGAGCAGCCCTGCCGCTGAAGGTGGCTCATACATCGGGCCCGGTGGATTCAAGGAGCTCGGTGGTTATCCAAAAGTCGTCGACACGCGTGCGGAAGCGAAGGACGCCGATGCCGCCGCAAGACTGTGGGCGTGGTCCGAGCAGCTGACCGGCGTGCACTATCTGTCGTAAAAGAAACTTCGCTGAAGCCTGACTGAACCTGTTGAGTTCAGGTTGAATTCACCGCTCCGCGTAGAACCTGTTGGCGTCGACACTGGACTCACATCGGGTCTGGCATCGACACCAGCACGTTCAAACCAAGGAGCCTCATGATGAAATCATTCCGAATCCGCACAGCCTCAGTGTTGCTGGCCGCAGCGATCTGCACACCAGCCATTGCCGCTGATCGCACCATCGGCGAGAAGTTTGACGACGCCTGGATTGATGGCAGCATCGAAACAGCCATGTTGTTCAACTCGCACCTCAATGCGTTCAGCATCCGATCGGATGTCAAGAATGGCGAGGTCAAGTTGACTGGTGTCGTTGCCTCGGACATCGATCGCAGCCTCGCCGGCGAAATCGCCAAGGGCGTCGACGGCGTTAAGTCGGTAGACAACGAGATCACCGTCGGCAACGAACAGGACGGCATCGACAAACTGTCTGCGAAGGCAAGTGAGCGCACCAGCAATCTGCGTCAGTGGGCAACGGATGCCACGACAACCGCAGAGATCAAAACCCGCCTGCTGGCCAACACCAGCACTCAGGGCCTGAAGATCAATGTCGATACCAAGGCTGATGTGGTGACCCTGACCGGCAAGGTCGCTTCGACCGAAGAAGCCGCACTCGCGGAGCAGATCGCGAGCAACGTCGAAGACGTCAGCGAAGTGAACAACCGCTTGGTTGTCGCATCGCGTTAGGGTAGCCCTTCTGCGGCAACGCCAAACACCTGAAACGCGATAGTGACCCTGCCCGGAGCGATTCATGCTCCGGGTGTTCTTTGTGTCACGTCTGCAATTTCGTTGACCAACGCGTTAGCATTCGGCTCATCTTCTCCACTCCGAGGATGCTGCAATGACGCAAGCGAACAACACGCACAATCTGGCTATCGGCTATGTGCTGTGGATTTTCGGCTTCATGGGTGCGCACCGCTTCTATTACGGTAGACAGATCACCGGCGTGATCTGGTTCTTTACGCTGGGGCTTTTTTTCATCGGCTGGATCATCGACCTGTTCCTGATCCCGGGCATGGACCGCGACGCCGATCGCAAGTACCGCGAGGGCAAGATCGACTACACCGCCGGCTGGCTGCTGCTGACCTTCCTCGGCATCTTCGGTGTCCACCGCTTCTACATGGGTAAATGGATCACCGGCCTGATCTACCTGTGCACTGGGGGCTTGTTTCTCATCGGCTGGCTGTATGACCTGTTGACGCTCAACGAGCAGATTAGCGACATCAATCAGCGCGCCTGAGTCGGCTCCTCGAACAGATCCGGCTGCTTCTCGGCCTCTTCGACGACGTCGAAATTACTCAGACCGACGCCGATCAGCCGATAGCGCTGATCGGCTGAGGAGCCCACGCGCTGCAACAAGCTCTGCGCGATCTCGAAGAATGCTTCCAGAGATTCCGGCGGTGACGGCGGTGTCAGGCTGCGTGTCAGCGTACGGAAGTCGCTGGTCTTGAGCTTGAGCACGACGGTGCGTCCGGTACGGCCGACCTTGCGCGAAGCCTGCCAGGCCTTCTCGGCCATGCGCTGCACATGCGGCGGCAGTTCATCGAGCAATACATCGTGCTCGAAGGTGTCTTCGGCAGACACCGACTGCACCAGCCGATCGGGGTCCACCGTGCTGTTGTCGATGCCGCGCGCCAGCGCGTACAGCCGCGCGCCGTAACGACCGAAACGCAGCTCCAGCGCCATCTGCTCGTGCTGCCGCAGATCGCCAACGCTGCGGATGTTCAACTCAGCGAGCTTGCGCTCCATCACCTTGCCGACGCCGGGAATGCGCCCGACCGCCAGGGGCTCGAGAAACGCCTCAACCTCATGCGGACGGATCACGAATTGACCGTCGGGCTTGCGCCAGTCGGAAGCGATCTTGGCGAGAAACTTGTTCGGTGCGATGCCCGCCGATGCGGTCAGGTTCAGTTCGTGACGGATCGCATCGCGGATCGCCGTTGCGACTGCGGTCGCACTGCCCAGACCGAGCTTATTCTCGCTGACATCGAGATACGCCTCGTCGAGAGACAAGGGCTCGACGAGATCGGTGTGCCGACGGAAGATCTCACGCACCTGTCGCGAAGCCGTGCGATAGCGCGTGAAATCCGGCGGCACGAAGATCGCATCGGGACACAGGCGCTCGGCGCGCACCGCAGGCATTGCCGAACGCACGCCGAACTTGCGCGCCTCGTATGACGCCGCACAAACCACCGAGCGCGCGCCGCGCCAGGCGACGACCACAGGGCGACCGCGCAGCGACGCATCGTCGCGCTGCTCCACTGATGCGTAGAACGCATCCATGTCCACGTGAATAATCTTGCGCATCGGTTCCCGGTGCCGGATCTGGCGACCCGATTCTGCAACAGATGGCGGCATCTGCGGGCGGCCGTGGATGGCTGACGCCAAGCCACAAAAGCCGTTAGGCTTGGTCCATCCCACCCTTCAGGAACGCCCCGTCATGGCTACGCAATGGACCACCGCTGACATCCCGCCGCAGAACGGCCGTATTGCCGTGGTCACCGGCGCCAACAGCGGCCTCGGCCTGCAGACCGCAACCGCGCTCGCCGCAGCGGGCGCTCAGGTCATCATGGCCTGCCGCAATCCGGACAAGGCCGCTGCCGCGCTCGATCAGGTCAAGCGCCACGCGCCGGACGCCAAGGTGCAGCTGATGACCCTGGATCTCGCTGATCTCAGGTCGATTCGTGCATTCGCTGCTGCTTTCTCGCAGCAGTTCAAGCAGCTGGATCTGCTGGTCAACAACGCCGGTGTCATGGCCCTGCCGTTCTCGCGGACCAGGGACGGCTTCGAGATGCAGATCGGCACCAATCACTTTGGTCACTTTGCACTGACCGGCCTGCTGATGGACAGACTCATTGCCGGCAAGCAGCCACGCATCGTCAACGTCGCCAGCATGGCGCACAACTGGACGCCGGGCCTGAACTTCGACGACCTCAACTACGAGCGTCGCAAGTACAACAAGTGGATTGCCTACGGCAACAGCAAGCTCTCCAATCTGTACTTCACCTTCGAGCTGAATCGCCGCATCAATGCAGCCGGCAAGGCAATTACCGTTGCCGCCGCACATCCAGGCTATTCCGACACCAACCTGCAGTACGCCGGCCCGGCACTGGAGAAATCCGCGTTCGGCACCTGGCTGATGAAGGTCGGCAACGGCATCTTCGCCCAGCCGGCGGAGCTTGGTGCCCTGCCCTCGCTGTACGCAGCGACCGCGCCCGACGTCAACGGTGGGGACTACATCGGCCCCGATGGCTTCCAGCAGATCCGCGGCTATCCGCGCAAGGTCGGCTGCCGCAAGCTGGCGCGCGACACGAGTATCGCCCAGCGCCTTTGGGCCGTGTCCGAGGAACTTACCGACGTGAAATACGCACTGTCTTGAGTTGCACCCATCAATCCAGCCTGAACATGAAAACTTCGATCCGCACCTTGATGCTCGTGCTGTGCACCGTCGCGATCAGCGGCTGCGCCAGTTCACCAGATAGCGAATACCCGCTCGCCGCATGCACCGACAGCTGCCAAAGCCATACCGACGGCTATGAATGGGCGCAGCGCAGCAACCTCAGCGATGACAGCGCCTGCGTCGGTTATCCGGCCGCCTTTATCGAAGGCTGCAAGGATGGCGTCGTGGACTTCCGGATGCTGCAGCCGAACTCAAAGGGCATCTAGGGCAGCAGTCGGACGAGCTCCAGGCGCGGGGGCATTCGCCTCCCGCGCAGACCGCCACGCAATAAGGCAGCGAACAGACTGACCAGCAGCGCCTTCAAGCCGATCGCGCCGCCTCCGGACCCGCCGCCTTGTTCCAGATCGTCCAGTGTCAGATAGAACACGTCGTCGCGCATATTGTTGTCGGCAATCGCCGACAGATTGCTGGCGGCACTGCTGAACACGACGGCACCACCATCTGGACTAATCGCTACAAAACCGCTCCCGGCATCGCCCCCCGTTGTCTGCAAGCCAGCGGCATGACTCGCGAGCGTTGTCCTTTGCGAAGTCAGGTCGTAAACGTAAACCTGCGGAGCAGTGGATCCCGAATAGCTGGCCACCAGATCAGTCGCTGCGCTGACGAAGGCCACCCGCCGGCCGTCCGCACTGATGCTGGAAGCTTCCGAGTCGCCGTTCGCGGCGACGGCCGTCGTAGCGTTCGCGCGACTGATCAGCGTCACAGCCTGTGTGGCCTCGTCGTAAAGATAAAGCTGACATCCGGAACCCGAATATCCGACCACCAGATCCGTCGCGCACCCCAGAAAGCCGATCCGCTTTCCGTCCGCACTTATTGCCGGACTGTACGAAACCTCGTTTCCACCGGACGTCGCGGAATCCCGACTGCGGCTCAGGAGGATCATGCGCTGAGCGGATAGATCATAGGCATAGACCTGACAGGCAGCGCCGGAATAACCATCCAGCAGATCGCTCGCGCAACTGCCAAACGCGACGCGCTGGCCATCCGCGCTGATCTCCACGAGGTAGTCGGTGACTCGGTTGCCGCCGGTGGTCACCGATCCGCTCGCATGACTCACCAGCGTTGTGGCCTGAGTGTCCAGGTTATACACGTAGATCTGGAAACAAACGAACTGATCGGAAAATTCCGGCCCTTCGTAGTCTGCGATCAGGTCGCGCGCACAGCTCGAGAACGCCACACGCCGGCCGTCACCACTGAGGGCGAATCCATAAGATTCGCCATCCGCGCCCTGGGTCGTCGACGAAAATGCATGACTCACCATCCTCATCGTCTTCGTCTCCAGATCGTAAAGATAGATCTGTCTAGGACAGCTGCTGTCCAGCGGCGAAGAAGCGACAACCAGATCAGTCGCGCAGCTCGAGAAGACGACACGCTGCCCATCCGCGCTAAGCTTTGGCGGAGACGAAGCCCCGTTGGCGCGCAGCGTCGCCGAACCGGCCTTGGGGCTTGCCAGCACCATCGTCTGCGTCGGCACGTCGTAGACGTAGATATGCGAACAACGGGCTGTAGAGCCACTGCCCAACAGATTGCTCGCGCAGCTAAGAAAGGCCACCCTCTGCCCGTCCGTGCTGATCACGGGGTCCGACGAATTCGCATTGCCACTCTGAGTCGTCGACTCCTTGGCATGGCTGATCAATCGCAGGCTGGCAGCCTGCGCGTCGTACAGGAACACGTTCGACACGTTCGTAGGGCCGGACTGTCCCGGAATCAGTTGGGTCGCCTTGCTCGTGAACACCGCATAACGACCGTCGGCACTCACCGCGCCGGCTACACTGCCATCCGCTCCGATAGCAGGTTCCGATGGCGCTCCCGCGGAGGCCAGGGGTAGAGCGTCCCCAAGTGCCGAAACGACGGCGACGTGCAGTAGCGCTGCCATTGCGACGACAACGCTGCCCAAGACCCTCCAATGCCGCCGGAATGCGCGATACATTGCATGCTCCTGCTTGAATCCACTCGGCGCGCCGCATGGCCTTGCGAAGTTTTCTTTCATTACTGTGGCATCCTTGCCGTAACGACGATGGATTGCCCGCTTTCGCCTCGCGAAGAGGGCTGGCGCATATGCTCAAGCCTGCAGACACGATAACAGCCCGGCTCGCCCGGCGGCCAGTCTACCGAGGGCATCGGCTGCTATGGTGGATAGGCGCTGTCAAGAGCGGCGACGCGTTGCGGATCGATCCCGTCGCGCGTCGCGATCCGCGCCCAGAAGCGCGCCAGCCGCGGCGTTTCCAGCGTCTTCAGCGATTCCCACAAGACCTTGTGCCAAGCCGCGGCCAGACGATCGGCTCGCTGCAGCGCCTGGCCGTAATTCCCGGCCTGATCGAGCAGGGCAAAGATCTGCGCCTCGACCTGATCACGCGTCGCCCGCAGGCGTTCGCGCAACGTGGGATCGGCAAGCGCCCAGCGATGCAGCCATTCGTGACGACGCCATAGCGACGCCTGCACCCGCTGCGCCTCGGCCGTCAGCACGGACCAGCTCTGTGCAAACGACGCCGGCCGGAAGATCGACAGGCAGGGCGCAGACGTTCCGGTGAATGCTGCCGTCGCTCCCTGCGCATCGAGCCGCGCAATCATCGAGCCGGTGGTCTGATGCCGACGGATATACCCGGCGGCATGCATGCAGACGTCGGCGTTGCTGCCTTTCGCAGGCTCACCATTCGCCCCGCGGTGCTGGCGCAGACGCGCAGCGGCGCTCGCCCAGCTCTCGGCGCCGGCATCGCAGGCTCGCAAGGCCAGCTGACGACGCAGCGCGGAGCCCGCGAAGTACGGCACGACGCGCGTATCGAAACGCCCCGCGAAGTTGATGCCCTGCCGAGGCAGATCGGCCGAAACCAGATCGGGCGCATCCTTGAGCGTCAGCGCGTTGGAAATCGCATAGGTGCGTTCGATGCGCCGCGCGGCCCAGCTGCGGCCCGCGCTTTCCAGCACCCAGGCCTCATGCCGATCAGCAACCAGAAAGCTGCTGTCATAGCAGAAGGACTTGTCGGCGTATCCCGCCGGCCCACCCTGCCCATAGCGCTCGAGCAGTGCCGTCATCACGCCGATGGCGTCGCGACTGCTGCCTGCGCGTTCGAGACCGAGGCGTACGAGATCCATGCCGAGCAGCGCCGGCCGCAGGCTCGCACGCTTCGAGAAGATCGCCTCGTTGCCGATGACAACACCGGCATCGTTGACACCCATCTCGGCGCCCCAGCACCACGCCGGTTGCGAGAGAATCACGGCATGACGGTCGGCAAGCTGCTCGACCTCGATGTGGGAAACGCGTACGGTGCGCCTGCCGTCTCCGCGCACGGCAGCATAGCGCACGACTGGCTGCGGTTCGGAAGGCTCACGATCCGAATTCTTCGTGAACCAGACCGCGTCGTCGGCAAGGACAACCTGGGTATCGCACATTCTCGAAGTGTATGACGATCAAGCACTCGCAAGCAGCCCCCGAAAACGCACTACATGGCGTGCAGGAACTGGAGCTGGACAATCGCTTTGCGCGGCTGGGCGATGCCTATTCCTCGGCGGTCGCACCGACCCCGCTGAGCAATCCGCGCGTGCTCCATGCGAACGCAGACGTCGCTGCCCTGCTCGACCTCGACCCGGCGGAACTGCACACCGAAACCTTCACGCAGATCTTTGCCGGCAACCAGCCGCTCAGTGGCGGCGAGCCGCGAGCGATGCTCTATGCCGGTCATCAGTTCGGCCAGTGGGTACCACAGCTTGGTGACGGTCGCGCAATGCTGCTTGGACAGGTCCGCAATCATCGCGGCGAAAGCTGGGATCTGCAGCTCAAGGGTGCGGGCCAGACGCCGTATTCGCGCTTCGCCGATGGCCGCGCCGTGCTGCGCTCGTCGGTGCGCGAGTATCTGGCCGGCGAAGCCCTGCATCACCAGGGCATTCCGACCACACGTGCGCTGTGCCTGATCGCGGCGGATGATCCGGTGCGCCGCGAAACCTTCGAGACTGCTGCGGTGATCTGCAGGGTCGCACCCAGCCATGTGCGCTTCGGCAACTTCGAAGTGTTCTATTCGCGCGGCCAGCACGAACTGCTCGCACCGCTCGCGGACCACGTCATCGAGAGTCATTTCCAGAACCTGGTCGGCAACCCGCTGCGCCACCGGCACTGGCTGGAAGTCGTGATCGATCGGACTGCGAGCCTGATGGCGGATTGGCAGTCCGTCGGCTTCTGCCACGGCGTGATGAACACCGACAACATGTCGGTGCTCGGCATCACGCTGGACTTCGGCCCCTACGGATTCATCGATGGCTTCGACGCCCATCACATCTGCAACCACTCCGACGAGGGCGGCCGCTACGCCTACGACCAGCAACCGCGCATCGGCCACTGGAACTGCTCGCGCCTGCTGCAGGCCTGCCTACCGTTGCTCGATGGGAAACCCGAAGCCGCCGTCGAAATCGCGCAGACCATCCTTGACCGTTATCCGGACATCTACAGCGCGGAGATGACTCAGCGCTGGCGCAGCAAGTTCGGCCTGCTCGACACCACCGACAACGACCCGGACCTGATGAATCGCTTTCTCAGCCTGCTGCACAGCGCACACGCAGACTTCACACTCTCGTTCCGCGCACTGGCTGAAGTCACGCTCTTGAACGACATCGCACCACCCGCGTTGAGCGCCCAGTTCCTCGATCAGGAAAAGCTGCGCAGCTGGTTGAACGACTATCAGGCCCGTCTGCGCGTCGAGCAATCCGATGACACCGAACGCATGGCGCGCATGAATGCGGTGAATCCGATTCACGTACTTCGCAATCACCTCGCACAGCGTGCGATCGAAGACGCCGAGCGCGGCAGCAGTGCACAGATCGAGCATCTGCTCAGTGCGCTACGCGCGCCATACACAGCAGATCCGCGCTACGCCGACTGCGCCGCGCAGCCACCGCCGGAAGTGCGACACATCTCCGTGAGCTGTTCGTCGTGAGGCGCCGCCGATGATTCCATCGATACAGCATGGCGCGCTGCTGCCCGAGCACTACACCGAAGAACGCTGCCATATCGTCGAGATGTCGAACAGCGCCGACGACCCTGCCGCATCGATTGCCCGTGCGCGTGTCGAGCCCGGCGTGACTACGCGCTGGCATCGGTTGCGCGACATCGCCGAGCGCTATGTGATTCTGCAAGGTGAGGGTCGCGTCGAAATCGGCGACACGATTGTCCAGATCGTTGGCGCTGGCGATACCGTGCTGATTCCTCTGGACTGCGCGCAGCGCATCAGCAATGTCGGCAAGGACGATCTGGTGTTTCTGGCGATCTGCACGCCGCGCTTCGAGTGGGGCGCGTACTCGTCCTGGGGCGACTGAAACTCAGAGACCGAGCAGTATTCGCGCGCCGAAACTGATAGCCGCAAAGACAGCAACGCCGACTGCCCACAGCGCAATGAACCACGCCAAGCGCTGCCAGCGCGCGGCTGACGGCCCACTCAATGGCTGTACCCGGCGCCCGCGCTGACCTTGCCGCGAAACACCCAGTACGCATATGCGGTGTAGATCAGCACCATCGGCAGCGCGCAGGCCAACGCGATCAGCATGAAACGCTGGCTGGTCGGTGGCGATGCGGCCTGCCAGATCGTCAGGTCCGGCAGCAGGATGTGCGGCCACAAGCTGATGCCGATGCCGACGTAGCCAAGCAGGAACAGCGCGATCGCATAGAAGAACGGCGGATAGTGCGCGCCGGCCTTGAGCTCGCGATACAGCGAGAACGCGACGACCGCAGTCGCCAGCGGCACTGGCGAGAGCGTCAGCCAGTTCATGTCGCCGAACCAGCGCTCGGCAATCATCGGGAACTTCAGCGGCGTATAGATACTGACGACGGCGAGCGCGATCAGCGAGATCAGCAACGCAACGCGCGCCGCCTTGCGCGCCCAATCGCGGACCGGGCCGTCGGTCTTCATATTGATCCACGTCGAACCGAGCAGCGCGTAGCCGCCAAGGATGCCGAGGCCCGTGACCACTGAGAACGGCGTCAGCCAGTCGAACGCGCCGCCGGCGAAAGCGCCGTTCTCGATCCGCACGCCTTCCAGCAGTCCGCCCAGCAGCAGGCCCTGACAGAACGCAGCGAGCGTTGAGCCGCCGCTGAAGGCAATGCTCCAGAACACCTTGCTCTCATGCGCCTTCATGCGGAACTCGAAGGCGACGCCGCGGAATACCAGCGCGAACAGCATCAGCATCAGCGGGATGTAGAACGCCGGCAGCGCGATGGCATAAGCCTGCGGGAATCCGCCGAACAGCACCGCGCCGCCGAGGATCAGCCAGGTTTCGTTGCCGTCCCAGACCGGCGCAATCGATGTCGCAGCAAGATCGCGGCTCTCTTCATCAGGCATCAGCGGAAACAGGATGCCGATGCCCAGATCGAAGCCGTCGAGAATCACGTAGAGCAGCACGCCAAGGACAATGATGCCGGCAAGTACCATCGAGAGGTCCATGTCAGATCACCTCGGCGGGGCGGGCGCCGCGCATCGCTTCGACATGGTGGCTGGGCAGCGGCGTGGGGCCCTTTCGCGCGAGCTTGGTGCAGAACACGATGTAGGTCGCCAGCAGTACGCCGTAGACCAACACGAACAACGTCAGCGATGTCGCGACGGCACCGGCACTGATCGGTGAAACCGAGTCAGCCGTGCGGATCAGACCGTGGACGACCCACGGCTGGCGGCCGATCTCGGCGACGAGCCAGCCGGCAATCGTCGCGATGAAGCCGAGCGGAAACGACAGGCGCAGTGCCTGCAGATAGAGCCGCTGGTCGTCGAGCCGTCCGCGTACCCACAGCAGCACACCGATGGCGGCGAGCAGCAGGAAAATGAAGCCCAGGCCGACCATGACGCGGAACGCAAAGAACACCGGCGCGACCGGTGGTTGCTCGGCGCGCGGCACTTCGTTGAGGCCCTTGATGACGGCATTCGGATCATGCTGCAGGATCAGGCTCGCCAGCTTGGGAATCTCGATCGCATAGCGATTGGTCTGAGCTGCCTGGTCCGGCCAGGCGATGGCCACCAGGGGCGCACCCGCACGCGTTTCCCACAGCGCTTCCATCGCGGCCACTTTCATCGGCTGATGTTTCTGCACGTTGAGTCCGTGCATGTCACCGACCACGATCTGCGCCGGCGCGGCCAGGGCCATCACGACGAGCGCGGCACGCAGCCCGGCGCGCGCAACCTCACGATGCTCACCCTGCAGCAGCCACCAGGCGGATACCGACGCAACGACGAGAGACATCGTCAGCGTCGAGGCCAGCAGCATGTGGGCGAGCCGGTATGGGAACGAAGGGTTGAAGACGATGGCGAACCAGTCGACCGGGATCAACCGGCCATCCATCCATTCGGCACCCTGCGGGGTGTGCATGAAGCTGTTGGCCGACAGGATCCAGAACGCCGAGTTGGTCGTGCCCAGCGCAACGAGCAGGGTCGCAAGGAAATGCAGGCGCGGGCCGACCTTCTCCCAGCCGAACAGCATGATGCCGAGAAAGCCGGCTTCCACGAAGAACGCGGTCAGCACTTCAACCGACAGCAGCGGGCCAAGCACCGGACCGGCCAGCTCGGAAAAGCGCGAGAAGTTGGTGCCGATCTCGTAGGACAGCACCAGCCCCGAGACGACCCCCATGCTGAAGGTCAGTGCGAAGATCTTGACCCAGAAGAGGTAAAGCTTGAGGTAGTGCGGCTGCTGAGTACGCCGCCAGGCCGACTCGAAGAACACCAGCATCCACGCAAGACCGATCGTCAGCGTGGGGAAAAGGATGTGGAAACCGATCGTGAAACCGAATTGAATCCGCGAAAGCAGCAACGCATCCATGCGGCGGCGCCTCGGTGGCAGTGGCGAGATTATCTTTGTAGGACTCTCCTCTCGCGGCCTGTATTGGAACACAGACTCTGGTGGATTTCACTCAGCAAGCCATCACCTGCCGCAGGCTGTCGCCCAAAGCAGACCGCCGGCACTGGGCCGGCGGTGGGATGCAGCAGAGTTTCGGTAGCTCGGCGGTCGCGAGCCGTCAGCTCAGAAACGCGGCTTGTTGAGCGTGTCCTTGACCCAGCTGCCGATCTTGCCGGATGTCGTCGTCGCTGCACGATTGGCCGTGTTATTGAACTCGCTCTGCGACCTGGAGCTGACCATGGTTGCACCGCTCAAGTCTGGCGGCGGGGACGGCGAACGCGTCCCAGGAGAACTCGTGTTCGGCCCGGACAGCGGCTCGGACGAGGTCGACAGCCGGTGCAGCATACGTGCGAGATCGGAGGTATCGGTGAGCTTGACGCGGCGCGCGCTATGCATCTGCTGGCACAGCTGACCTTCGATCTGCTGCAACTGCCCGGCATCAAGCTTGCGCGTCATGTACATATCGGGAACGCCCGCGTGAGTCTCGATGGCCAGATAGTTCGTACTTGAACCCACACCGCGACCGCGCAGCGTACCGTCATTGGAGATAATCATCAGGGTGTGATCACCATCAAGGTCGGGGACTTTGACCGGACCCACGTCACCCCAGCCCTTGAAGTAGAGCGGGACGCTCTCGCGCTTGCAGTCGTACTGGATGCGCCGCACCCAGTGCGGATGCAGCGGACGCGTTTCACTGCCGCGATAGCCGCCGATCACCACCCAGTCGAGCTTCTGCAGCTTGAGCAGCGGCTGCTCGATTGGCTCCCAACGCATGCGGCCGTCAAGATCCTGTCCCTCGTAGGCCTGCACCACGCCCTTGAGCGGCCACAGGATGTCACGCGTGGCAAGCGGTACCTGCTCCATGCGCACCGGGCCGACCAGGGGATCGAACACCACGAAGCGCATCGCTGCCGGCGTTTCCAGCAACGGGCGGACGCGCGTCATGTAGGTTTTCTGGTCTTCGCACAGAACGCCGATGCAGACATTGTTCAAGGGCCATTCGTAGCGACGCGTAGCCGTGCCGCCCTGAGTCTGCGCTGCGGATCGCGCAGCACGAGCCTTCAGGAAGGTCTTCATGCGCTCGGCGCGCTGGGTGACGATGTAGAAGGTGTGTTGCGGGTGCTGCTGGATCACGTCGAAGACGCGATCGATAAAACCGTCGAGGATGCGGTCGGAAAAAAGGTCTCCGGCCGGCGCGACGAGGATGCGTTGCGCCGCCTGAGGCCAGCGCGCTGGCTCATGCGTTATCGCGTACTCGTACGCGATAACATGACGCCACGTATCCTCATCAACGAACTGCCCCGTAGAACGGGCACAACGCTCCAAATACGGCTTGGTGACGTAGTCCCTGCGCGCCGGCGACCCCCCCGAGTTACCGAACGCGACATTCCACAGCAATTCTCCGCCGACCAGAGCAACCAGCCCGGACAGATCGTCAGTCGGAGTTATGGCGCCAGTAACCGGCACAACAAAGTTGTACCCCTCTGGCAGTCCTCCCGCTGACGACGTCATAGCACCCCCGAACAAGCACTGAAAAAATCGAACTTACGCATCAGTAACACCGGCTAGAGCATTGCATGGCCACTAGTATCGCAGCACCCCCTGTTTAGGGGGGAATCACGCTAGTAAATATTACCCCACTCACCAACTGCACAATGAGCCGCACAGCACCAAAAAATGACCTTCTGACGGATACTTAGCCGATGAACCTAGCCAATCTTGCAGAACGCCTGAAACGGATCGGTCCGCTCGACTGGATCATGCTGCTGCTGGCCCTGATTTCGATCGCCCTGCTGACCTGGGAAACCTGGGGTCCAGTCACCCCGGCGCAGAGCGAGCTGATTCTGCTGACGGACTACCTGATCTGCGCCCTGTTCGCCTGCGAGTTCACCTGGCGCTGGCGCGCGGCCGGCTGGACCCGCCAGTTCGTCTGGCGCAACTGGTACGAGGTGCTCGGCATGATCCCGGTCGCCCACCCTGCGATCCGCGGCTTCCGCCTGTTCCGTGTGATCCGCATCGTCATTCTCCTGTCGCGCTTCGGCATCGCCGCGGATCGCGCCATCGGCGATGACTTCACCTACCTGCTGGTCAACCGCATCCGCGATGCCATCGTGCGCTCAATCAGCGGCGCAGTCACTGTTGCGGTGCTGGACGAAGTCGCGGCTGTTCTCTCCAAAGGCACCTACACCGAAAACATCTCGCGCGCGCTCAAGGAGAACGAGCACGAAGTACGGGCAATGATCATGGAGAAGCTCAAGCAGGACCGCCAGGCCGGCCGCCTGTCGCGACTGCCGTTCTACGACGAGGTCGTCAGTGGGGTCGTCGACGCCGGGCTCCGTGTGGTCGAGGAAGTCCTGCGCGACCCGCGCACCGATGAACTGGTCGCCGACATGCTGCGCGAAAATCTGCATCAGCTGAGCACGGCAATTGCCGTGCAGAACCAGACTCGCGATGCCGCGGCCGCCGCCCCGCACGCCCTCGCGAGCGGCCAGACCGGCTGAATGTCGACAGACAGGAGAGGCGCAAAGGGTTCAAGGGATGGGCGGGCGAAGGCTGTTCGCCCGCCATCCGGGGGTGCCGAAGCTCAGGGGGGAATGAGCCTCGGATTCGGTCCAACAGGGGGATGCTGGATCGAGTTCGCATCATAGTCTTCCGGCGGTCATGCTGGAAATAGATTCTTCACACTGATTTGATTGATCTTCGCTATGGTGCCTCCGGTCGGCTATTCCGACTACACTCCGCTTCCTGTCTCAAGCGTGTAAAGCACCGTCACCATGAAGTGGCCTGGCACCCGCAACATCCACGTCCCCGCGCAGCTGGGACCGGTCACCACCATTGGCAGCGAGGATGCATTCGACGGCACCGGCTTGAACGCCGCTGCGGTCGGCAAGGTCTGGCGCAGCGTCGAAGACCTCTATCGCGCCGGCGCGCATCCCGCAATCACCTTCTGCCTGCGCCACCACGGACGGGTTGTGCTCAACCGCGCGATCGGCCATGCCGACGGCAACGGTCCGGACGACTCGCCCTACGGACCCAAGCGCCTGGCCCTGCCGGACACACCGGTCTGTGTGTTCTCGGCGTCCAAGGCGATCACCGCGATCCTGATTCACAAGCTCGCCGAAGAAGGCGGGCTCAAGCTCGACGAACGCGTCGGCCATTTCATTCCTGAGTTCGCAGCGCTCGGCAAGGGCGAGACGACGATCTCCCAGGTCCTGGCACACCGCGGCGGCTTCCCGTTGTTTGATCTGCCCAAGGACCAGATCGACCCAGCAATGCTGCTCGACTGGGAACGCTGCGTCGATCTGATCTGCAAGTCACCGCCGACGCATCGCAAAACCCCCCGCCTCGCCTACCACGCAATCACCGGCGGATACATCCTCGCCGAGATCCTGCAGCGGATCACCCAGCGGCCGATCAGCGAATATCTCGACAGCAAGATCCGCAAGCCACTTGGCATGCAGACCTTCACCTACGGCCTCGCACGCGAGCACCGCCCCGCGGTGGCTGTGAACTACGTCGCCGGCGCGCCTGTGCGCTTTCCCATCTCGACGCTGCTGGAGCGCGCACTGATGGCGCCGATGCAACAGATCGTCGATGTCTCCAACTCATCACTGTTCCACGACGCAGTCATTCCGTCCGGCAATCTGTTCTGCAATGCCGATGAGCTGTCGCGCTTCTACCAGATGCTGCTCGACCACGGCGAATATGAAGGTGTGCAGGTACTCAAGGCCAAGACCGTTGCCCGTGCGGTGCGGCCTGCCTCCCCGATGGCAATCGACAACACGCTGAAGATTCCGATGCGTTACAGCGAAGGCCTGATGCTCGGCTCCAATCCGTTCAGCCTCTACGGCCCGATGACTGCTCGTGCCTACGGTCATCTCGGCTTCCTCAACATCCTGGCCTGGGCAGATCCGCAGCGTCAGGTCGCCGTGAGCATGCTGACGACCGGCAAGGCCGTGCTCGGCGGTCATATTCTGCCGCTGATCCAGTTGATGACCACCATCGCACGGGAATGCAAAGACTAGGTCTGCGCTGATGCGCGTCGCCGTCCTCGGAGCCGGTGTGATCGGTGTTGCCGCCGCGTACTACCTGCGCCGCGCCGGCATGGACGTTGTCGTCGTCGATCGCCAGACCGAGACGGCAAGTGAAACCAGCTTCGCCAACGGCGGACAGATCTCGGTCTGCCACGCCGAGCCCTGGGCCAATCCGCGCACCCCATTCAAGGCACTGAAATGGATGCTCGACGATGATGCGCCCCTGCGCATCCGGCTGGGCACCGATCCGGCGCAGTGGCGCTGGCTGCTCGCCTTCCTCCGCGAATGCCGCGTCGATCGCACCAACGCCAATATCCGCCAGTTGGTGAATCTGGGCCTGCACAGTCGCGCCTGTCTCAGCGTACTGCGCGCGGAAGCAGGCCTGCAGTACGACCAGCGCACGCAGGGCATTCTGCATATCTACACCTCGCACAGCGAATTCGAAGCTGCGCGCACGCCCGCTCACCTGATGACGGAACTCGGCTGCGAACGTCGCATGCTCAATGCCGCCGAAGCGATCGCCATCGAGCCCGCGCTCAAGACCATGCACATGCCGCTGGTGGGTGCCACCTATGCGCCCGACGATGAATCGGGCGACGCACAGCAGTTCACCGAATCCCTCGCCCAGCGCTGCGTGAGCGCCGGCGTCGAGTTCGCACTGGGCCAGACCATCGAACGTCTGACCATGAACAATGGCCGCGTGACGCAGGTCGAACTGCTCGGTCACGGCGGCGAGCGCAGTACGCTGAAAGCTGACGCCTTTGTGCTTGCACTCGGCAGCTTCAGTCCGCTGCTGGCCCGGCCGCTCGGCATCAGACTGCAGCTGATCCCCGCCAAGGGCTACTCGCTGACCTTGCCTGTAGCGGAACCAGCGCGTGCCTATTCCGTGCCGCTGATTGATGACGAGCACAAGCTGGTGTTCTCGCGTCTCGGAAATCGCCTGCGCGTCGCCGGCATGGCCGAACTGCGCGGTTACGATCAGCAGATCGATCCGCAGCGCGGCGCACTGCTGCTAAGGCGCCTGGAACAGCTGTTCCCCGGTGCCGGCGATGCCGGACAGGCGCGCTACTGGACCGGACTGCGGCCGTCGACGCCCTCCAATGTCCCTTACGTCGGGTGCAGCAGCGTACCCAATCTCTACCTCAATACCGGCCACGGCACGCTGGGCTGGACCCATGCCTGTGGATCCGGCCAGGCGCTGGCGGACATTATTTGCGGACGCAAGCCGGAGGTGGATTTTGCGTTCTGCGGGTTGAGCTGAGTTTCGTTCCGGTGTCGCTTTTGCGACACCCTCGATACCCCGCGCATCCGCACGGCACTCGACACGAACGGGCTCTGTTGGGGACCCAATAAAACAAGAACGGCGCCCTGAGGCGCCGCTCTTGTTTCAGGCAATGAGCAAACCGATCAGTTGCCGGTGCAGGTGCTCGAACCCGGATAACGCACCTCATCATTGGTGATGACGTCACGGATCCACTGCTCGATCAGCGCATGGCCTTCGTCATGGACGACACTGCGTGCGATCGGCGGCATCTTCGCGGCCGGCAGCGTCGCTTCCGGCCCCATGCGGAACGGAACGATGGAGTCGTCGACGTCACCGGGGTGGATGTCATAGGTACGCCCGCCGTTGCCTTCCTGACCGGTCGCGGTCGGCCGCTTGCAGATGCCGTAGGTGTTGTCGACCGCGCGCAAGCTGTCCATGTACATGCCGGTGCTTGCCGCGAACCCGCGCGGGTTGTGGCAATGCGCGCAGTTCACTTCGAGATAGGCGCGTGCACGGGCTTCGATGTCCTGCGCACTGCCGGCCGGGAAGCCGGCATCGCCCGGCTTGTTGAACACCGGCAGACGCTCGACGTTCGTCGCGATCTGGGTCAGCGGATCGACCACCATGTCGCTCGGGCAACCGGCGACCAGACCCTTGTCGCACCAGTACTTGATCTGGTTCTTGCCGGCCACTTCATGACGGGACTGCTCGCTGCTGACACTCGACTCCGACGCGTACGCGCGATTGAGGTTGCGCAGCCTCGGACCGATCGGCGCCGAACCGGTGTCGGCATCCTCGTTGGCGTGGCAACTCAGGCACTGGTTGGCATGCGGGATCTGGTATGCCGGCGCGCTGCCCTGGTGCAGCGCACCGGAATCGACGTCGGTGAAATTCCAGCTCACTGAAGCCGAACCGCCACCCAGCGCGAGTCTGGCCACACGCCTGCCGTTGGCATCGGTCGACCAGATGTACGGCACGCCATCCCAGCGGGCAACGCCCTTGCTGTTGGTGCGCTTGATCAGCAAGCGCGTCTCGACGGCGTTTTCCGTACCGGCCTGTTCATCGAGGAACGAGAACGTCTTCGCGATGATCGTGCCGGCCGGGAAGTTGATCGTGGCGTTGGCGCCGTCGGTCGCGGCGCTGCGATAGGTCGCCTTCGTGCCAGGCGGCAGGTAGGCCACGCGATACTTCACCGCGTAATCCGAGAACAGCTTGGTGTTGAGCGCGAACGGCACGCCATTGCCGCGCGGCGCACTGGTCGGATCTTCCGGATCGCTGAACAGGGCGTACTGGTCCAGCGTCGGGCAGTTGACGCCGGCCGCAGCGAAGTTGACCGCATCGCCGCCGACGCCAGCTTCGCAAAGCCTGGCGATCTGCTCGGGACACGGCGCCGGATCGAAATTGCCGCTGCGCTTGAACGGCGGTATCACGACCGGCGGCAGGGGATCGAGATTGCGGCCGTAGGATGCCGGGCAATCATGCGGCGCGAGATCGAAACTCGATGCGAAGTTCCCCAGGTCGGTGCTGGCGACGCTGCTCAGCAAACCAACCAGTGCGGCCGGACCGGCCGACGGATCGACCAGCAGCACGCCGACCACTGCTTCCAGACCCTTGAGGCCGTGGAAGTTGGCGAACTTGAGGCTGTCGCTGCTGAACTCGTTGTTGGCATCGATGCAGGACGCAAACCAGTCCGGCAGGATGCGCGGATTCCCCGCCGCCGTGGTGTCGAACTTGTAGGCGTTGTAGTGACAGTCCGGGTTCGGATCGTCGTTGCCGAGCTGCGGCTTGCCGCGCGAATCCTCAGGCACTGGCAGGCCGTTGGCATCGAGCGGATACGGGCATTCCGCATCGTAGTCATCGAGCAGGCCGTCCCACAGGATGTGCGCGCCGCGCAGGCCCGGCAGACCCGGCAGCGGCAGGGCGCCAAGACCCGGCAGGCTCGGAATGCCTGCGGCAAGGCAGGTCTGCAGGTTCAGCGGATTGAGGCAGGCCGCCTGGGTCTTGAGACCGATCAGCACCGGCAGGAACTTGGCAACGTCGAGCGACTGGATGTCGCCGGTCGTCGGCAGCGGCAGGCCGTTGCCGTTGTTGATGAACTTGTTGCCGTAGATGTGAACGCCTTCGGTGTACCAGTCGATGCGGCGCTCCGACGGCCGGCCGGCGCCTTCCGGGAACAACTCGTAGCTGGCATGGATAATGCCGCCCGTGTTGTTGTTCTCGAAGGTGTTGTTGAAGATGTCGATGCGGTCGTAGGACAGCGTGATCATGCCGCTGCCCGACGGCACGTTGCCGACGAAACCGCCCGAGGTGAAGTTGTAGGTGTTGTTGTTGCGCGAGATGTTGTTGAACATCCGTGAGCGGTCGCCGTACTGGCGCAGGCCGTCGAGGTCATAGACCAGGAAGCCACCGGTGTTGCACTCGGCGATGTTGGTGTCGTACTCGCCGCCCTGCACGTTCTCGATCTCGAAACCGAAGACGTTGAACGCCGCGCGGCTGTTGCGGATGATTGCGTTGTTGGTCTGCCCGACGTAGATGCCGGCATCCGATGCGCCGACCGATTCAGTGTCTTCGATCAGGATGTTTTCCGAAGCCACCGGATAGATGCCGTAGCGGCCGGACTTCGGGCTCACCGTGTAGTCCGGCGAGGTCGTGTCGAGCGGCAGCAACTGGTTTTCGATCGCGGTCGGATCCTGCGTCGCAGGATCGGTGCAGGCAACGTTGAGGCGCTTGGCGTTGTCGGCGAACGCATTCGCCGCGGTGATCGGATCGGGGCTTTCGCGACCGCCGTTGGACGACCATATGGCGCGCACACGCTTGATCGCCGCCTGATCGACACCGCGCAGCTCGATGCCGTTGCCGCCGGTGTCGAGCACGGTCAGGTCTTCGATCCACAGGCCATGCACGTTGACCGCGAGGATGCCTTCCGGCGTGCCGCTCTGCTTGAACGACAGCACCGTCTTGTCACGACCGCAGCCCTTGATCAGGACGTCTTCGGTGTCGGTCAGCTGCAGTGCTGCATCGAGATCAAAGAAGCCGCAGCCGAAGTCGATGACGTCGCCGGGCGCCGCCTGGATCATCGCAGCGATCATCTGGCTGGTCGCGTCAGGGCCCGGTTCGATCTTGAAGATGCGGCCGTCGCCGGTGCTGCCGCCGGCACCACCAGGCGGCGTACCGCCAACAGGTTCGGAATTCGAATTGGTACCGCACGCCGAAAGCAGTGGCAGACACAGCACACTAAGCAGCAGACCACGACCCACCTTCTGACCCAAAGACAGCGACATCAGGATTCTCCCCCAAAGGCTGGCAACTGCCACCGAATGGCTGCAGCGCTCGCAAAATGACTTAGCTCGGCATGGTACGCGCGATAACCCGTTCCTTCACTGGGAAAAATCACCCTGCGCCTGCTGCCGAAACGCGCCGGATCAGGTAACGTGCCGCATCTTCAATCTGCCCCCCTGTCGGCAAGGACCCCCGAACATGCTCTTCGCGCTCGAAACCCTGTTTCTGCGGATCTACATGGTGATCTTCAAGTTCGTCACCATGATCATGCCGTTCAAGTGGCCGCGCAGCTTCGACGGCCCCGGTTCCTCGCTGGAACTGTGCCGCCACATCGCCGCTGAAGGTCATCGCAAGGTGCTGATCGTGACCGACGCGATGCTGGTCAAGCTCGGTCTGCTCGACAAGATGAAGGCGGAGCTGGACAAGGTCGGCGTTGCCTACGTGATCTATGACGGTGTGCTGCCTGACCCCACTGTCGAGCAGATTGAGGCCGGCTTCGAGATCCTCAAGAAGAACGACTGCAAGGCCATCCTCGCGATCGGCGGCGGCTCGTCGATCGACGCCGCCAAGGTCATCGGTGCGCGTGCCAAGAACAACAAGCCCATCGTCAAGATGGCCGGCCTGTTCCGCGTCTACTGGGGCATGCTGCCGCTGTACGTCGTTCCGACTACTGCCGGCACCGGTTCGGAAGTGACGATTGCCGCCGTCGTCTCCGACCGCGCGCAGAAGCGCAAGCTGCCGCTGATGGATCTCAAGCTGATGCCGACCGCCTGCGCGCTCGACGGCGCACTGATGACCGGCCTGCCGCCGCACATCACATCGGCGACCGGCATGGATGCGCTGACTCACGCGGTCGAGGCCTTCATCTCGCGCAACGCAATGAAGCGCACCGACGAAAAGGCGATTGAAGCGACCAAGCTGATCTTCAAGTACCTGCCGACTGCCGTCAGCGAAGGCAGCAATGTCGAAGCCCGCCAGCAGATGGCGCGTGCATCCAATCTCGCCGGCATCGCTTTCACCCAGGCCGGCGTCGGATACGTTCATGCCATTGCCCACAACTTTGGCGCGCGCTATCACACGCCGCATGGCCTCGCGAATGCGATCGTCATGCCGCATGTGCTCGACTACTCCAAGCCCACCTGTGCAGCTCGTCTCGCCGAGCTCGCTCGCGCCTGCGGAATCGGCAGCGCCGGTGCGGGTGACGACGCGCTTGCCGACGCCTTCATCGCCAGGATCCGCGAACTGAAGGCGCAGTTCGGCATCCCCGAACAACTCGAAGCCCTGCGCGCGGACGACATCGCACCGATCGCCGTCGCCGCCCGCGCCGAAGCCCGCTTCACCTACGCCGTACCGCGCTATATGGACCAGAGCACCTGCGAGGGTGTCATTCGCAAGATGCTGGTACAGGCGTAGGGGGTTTCGTTGGCGGCACGCTTCGCGCTCAGTTCGCAGCCTGCCGTTACTGACAAGTGAAATCGCCAACGCGCCGCCCGCGGTCGGCGCGTACTGCATGAAAGCCTGCGCTGTCCGAACCCATCGGCTGGCAGATAACGCGGTTACGTCCTGATTTCTTGGCCTGATACAAGGCCATGTCGGCAGTGCGGATCAGCGCGTCGGCGTCATTGTCGCCATCGCCCGTGCAGGCGATGCCCATCGACACGGTCGTGCCGAAACGCAGCCCACTCGAAGTGGAAGTCAGGCTCACGGCCGAAAGTTTCGTGCGCAGACGTTCGGCCAACAGCAGGGCCTCGGCCATAGCGCAGCGCGGCAGTACCAGAGCGAACTCCTCACCACCGTAGCGGCACAGAACGTCGCCGTCACGGGTTTCCTGTCGTACCAGCTCTGCCCAGGCCTGCAGCATGGCGTCGCCGGATGGGTGGCCGTGCTCATCGTTCAGTGCCTTGAAATAATCGAGGTCGGCAATGATGAGGCTGAGCTCATAACCCTTGGCATCGGCCTCGACCACTTCCCTGCCCAAGGCCTCGTCGAAGTGGCGCCGGTTGTAGAGACCGGTCAAGCTGTCGTGCGTCGCCTGCACCTGGAGTTGCTCCTGCAACAGCGTGACTTCGGCGATCCGGGCTTCGAGATGGCGGTTGGTTTCGTTGATCTGGTCGAGCGCAGAGGTCAGGCGCTGGTTCAGTGCCTTCTGTTCTTCCTCAAGCGCCTTGCGCTGGGTGATGTCCTGCACCTGGGAAATGAAATGCAGGGGATCGCCGACCGCGTTGCGCAGCAGCGTCACATCCAGCTGCGCATCAACGATCCCGCCGTCAGCACGGAGGTACCGCTTGAACATGCGATAGCGATTGCGCTCGCCGTTGAGCAGGGCGCGCACCTTTGCACTGTCTTCCGCAATGTCGTCAGCGTGCGTCACGTCGGCAAACGTCTTGCCCTGTAACTCACGTGCGGTATAGCCGAGCATCGTGCACAGCGCTTCGTTGACTTCGAGGAAGCGTCCGTCCGGACTGACCAGCGCCTTGCCGATCGGCGCATTGCGCATGGCCTGGCGGAAGCGATCCTCGCTTTCTGCCAGCGCAACACTGTTACGTCGCTCATCAGTGACGTCGCGGCCTTCAGGAATCAGCAGGCTGACTTCGCCATTGGCATCGAACACCGGCTTGATCGAGAAATCGACGGTGATGAGCCCGCCAGCTGCGCCGCGCAGCTCTTCGTCATAGCGAACCAGTTCTCCGCGAGCGGCGCGTGCGATCGCCTGCTTGAGCTTCTCCTGCACAGCGGGGCGACCGTCGAACCAGTACGTCTCCCACGCAGGCATACCGATCACGTCGACGGATTTCAGGCCACCGAATGCGAGTGCGGTTTCGTTGACGTCGACCACGGTGCCGTCGGGCCACATCACACCGATGAATTGCACCGTCGAATTGAAGATCGCGCGGAAGCGCGCTTCGCTCAGCCGCAATGCGCGCTCGATCAGGCAACGCTCGGTGATGTCCAGCGCCGTTCCGCGCAAGCCGATGATCTGGCCCCATTCACTCTTGACGACCTCACCACGCACAGCGATCCAGCGTGGCTCGCCGGTGCGATGCTGGATCGCGAGTTCAATCTCGTAGGGTTTGCCGTCGACGATGGCCGCAGCCACCAGCGCATCCAGGCGGAACAGGCTGTCGGCATCAAGCAATGCGCCCAGCACAGCGAATCCCGGCGCAGCCTCATTGTGATCCAGCCCGAAGATGTCAAACAGCGCTTCCGACCACTGCATCTGGTCCGAGCCCAGATCCAGCTGCCAGCTGCCGAGGCGAGCGACTCGCTGCATCTCCGCCAGTTCGCCATCCACCTGACTCAGCGCAATGGTCTTGAGTCCCGCCGTGCCCGGTCGCGCAGGCTGGCGCAACTGCGGGCGCCGGGGCCGATTTTTTGGCCCCCGTCCTGCATTGATACCTCGCCTTGCACCGAGTTTCGCAGCCATGCGCCATGAGATGCTACGCGACGGTTACTTGGAGATGGTTGGCGACGAAGCGGAATGGTCAGCAGATGAACGGCACGACGCATCGATGCGGGGACTGACTTGAATCCGCATCGGAGCGGCACCATCAACACCGGATTGCATCCATCCAGGATCACTGCCGATGTCCGACCTTTCCGCCTTCCCGATCACGCGCAAATGGCCGGCCCAGTATCCGCAACGCCTTCAGCTGTACTCCCTGACGACGCCAAACGGGGTCAAAGCCTCGATCATGCTCGAGGAAACCGGCCTGCCCTACGAGGCGCACAGGGTCAGCTTCGACACCAACGACCAGATGTCGCCTGAGTTCCTGTCGCTCAACCCGAACAACAAGATTCCGGCCATCGTCGATCCGCAGGGACCGGACGGAAAGCCGCTGGCGCTGTTCGAGTCCGGTGCAATCCTGATCTACCTCGCGGAGAAATCCGGCCAGCTCCTCGGATCGAACGCAGCCACCCGCTATGAAACCATCCAATGGCTGATGTGGCAGATGGGCGGCATCGGGCCGATGTTCGGCCAGGTCGGCTTCTTTCACAAATTCGCCGGCAAGGACTTCGAGGACAAGCGCCCGCGCGACCGCTACGTCGCCGAATCCCGGCGCCTGCTGGGCGTACTCGACACCCGCCTGGAGAACCGTCAGTGGCTGATGGGTGACGAGTACACGATTGCCGACATCGCGACCTTTCCGTGGGTGCGCAACCTGATCGGATTCTACGAAGCGGCCGAACTGGTCGGCATTTCAGACTACCCGCAGGTACAGCGTGCACTCGCGACCTTCCTTGCGCGGCCGGCAGTGATCCGCGGCCTGGCAATCCCATAGGATCCGTTTGGTTAGCCGTGAGGATCCGGTTCGGTCCCGACAGCGATACCTGCATCGCCGCCTGCCCCCATGCCCCCGGCACCGGATCCCTTCGTCTTTCCTTGCGTACCGTCACCCTTGCCGCGTGCACCGGACGGTCTGGCAGGCCCCTGTCTGGGAATCGGAAGTTGCGCAGGCACCGGCTCCAGATCGAGTACCTGGCGAATGAAGTCGCGCAGGGAAACAACCAGTTCGTCCGTATGCACCGGCCGGCCGGCGGCGAGCTCTGCTGCCGCCTTCGCCGCCAGCCGTACATGGTCCTCGGTGCCCAGAAGAATGATGTCGGAAAGCGCAGCCTCGACAGCATCGCGCGTGCGCCGTGAGCGCTCGGTACCTGGCCCGTCCTGTGGCATGACCGCGTGAGCTGCAGCGGCCGACGGTTCACCGTCGGCTTGCGCGGCAGATTCGGCGCGCCTCCTCAGATCGCGCAGATGCGTGGGGTCGACCGCGAGATCGCCCGTGAAAGAGCCGCCAAGCGTTTTGTACGCCGCGATCAATGTGCGCAGGCGCTCATTGATCTGCCGGTTGTCGCGCTCGCGGCGCCGCTGCACGGTGGACATGACCCACAGGCGGATACCGACGCCGATCAAGGTGATCACCACCAGTCCAAGCAGCGTGGGCAGCAGTGTCTGCCAGGAACTGAAATCAAGACTGCGCATGCGGGGGCTCCCTGAGCGCGAGGACCGAAGCCGCCTCGAACTGTAAGGATCAGCCCACCAAACGGTCCGCGACTCGAGACATTTGATCTGGTGCGCCCGGAGAGATTCGAACTCCCGACCCTTTGGTTCGAAGCCAAATGCTCTATCCAGCTGAGCTACGGGCGCGTGGGTTCAGTGTATACGGGAAGTCGCCGGATGCCGTGCATTTCCGACAGGCAAAAAATCCCCCGCGAGGCGGGGGACGCCATCGCAGGGGGCAGGCTCAGCTCGGGGGAGCTTTTTGGGTCTGTTGGCGCTATGGCGGTCGGTGTGACGGAGGCCCTAAGCGGCGCGGCGCTCGTCGCGGTTGATCGACTGCACCTTGCCGGTGCGGGCGCGGGAGAATTCAAGCACGCCGTCGTCGACCGGATCGGTCATCAGCATCGGCTTGTCGATTTCGTAGTTGTGCAGCACCGCCCACGGCAGTGCCGAACCCTGCCGCGGCAACTCGGCGCGTGCGCGTTGCACATAGCCGGACCCCAGCGAGTCGAGGATCGAAGTGGTGAGCTTCTGGTTGGCGCGATCGCGCGGTATCGCGATCTGCATGCCGCGCTGGTCCATGAGGTTGATCAGGCGGCAGATATATTTTGACGCGATCTCTGCCTTGAGGGTCCACGGCGCATTGGTGTAGCCGATGATCCAGGCCATGTTCGGCATGTCCTGCACGAGCACGCCCTTGTACATCATCGAGTCGCTGAACGTGCGCGGCTTGTCGTCGACCTTGACCTGCATGCCACCGCCGATCTGGACGCGCAGGCCGGTCGCGGTGACGATGATGTCGGCGTCCAGAGTCTTGCCGGATTTCAGGAGAATGCCGGTTTCGGTGATGGTCTCGATGTGATCGGTGACGACCGAGGCCTTGCCGCTCTTGAGCGCTTCGAACAGATCACCGTCCGGCACTGCGCACAAGCGCTCGTCCCAGGGCATGTACTTGGGCGTGAAGTGCGCCATGTCGAAGTCCGGACCCACGGCCTTGCGTACGCCGTTGAGCAGGAACTTGCGCATGAAGTTCGGCCAGCGCTTGCAGGCCTTGTACAGCGAGCGCTGGATGAAGATGTTGCGGCTGCGCGCCATGCTGTAGACGAATTTTTCCGGCAGGAACCAGTTCAGCACCTTAGAAATCGTGTCGATGCCCGGCACCGAGAATACGTATGACGGCGAGCGCTGCAGCATCGTGATGTGCGCAACCTTGTCGGCCATCGCCGGCACCAGAGTGACTGCAGTCGCGCCGCTGCCGATGACGACGACGCGCTTGCCGCTGTAGTCGAGTTCTTCCGGCCACTTCTGCGGATGAATGACTTGCCCCTTGAACCGGGACATCCCCGGAAACTCAGGCTCGTAGCCAGCGTCGTAGTTGTAGTAGCCCGTGCACATGACCAGCACGTTGCACTTCCAGGTTTCCTTCTGACCAGTGCCGACCGTGGCACTGATCGTCCAGCTCGCGTCTTCCGATGACCACGACGCTTCGGTGATCTGCTTGCCGTACTGCACATGCTTGTCGACGCCGTATTCGCTGGCGGTCTTCATGATGTAGTTGCGGATCGACGGTCCGTCGGCAAGCACCTTGAGCTCATGCCAGGGCCGGAACTGGTAGCCGAAACTGAACATGTCCGAATCCGAGCGGATGCCGGGATAGCGGAACAGGTCCCAGGTGCCACCCATGCGCTCGCGGCGCTCGAGGATCGCGAAGGTCTTGCCCGGACACTGCATCGCCACCTGGCAGGCTGCGCCGATCCCGGACAGGCCGGCGCCGATGATCAGGACGTCGAATTGATGCTGCGCCATGGTGCTCTCCTCGGACTCATAAATTTGGGTCGCTCTCTGTGAGGAGCAGACTACGCCGATGGCCGGGGCTGGAATTGCCATTTCGTGACATTGTTTTATCATTCGGTGACAACGTCCTGGAGCGAAGCTCATGCACAGCCTGGTCAGGGCCAGTGCGATATCTGCTGTACCCGATCTGATCCAGGAACTGGGTGGAGATCCGGCTGCCCTGCTCGCGCCGCTGCATATTTCTGTCGACATCGCCCGCCGCGAAAATGCCTTCGTGCAGTTCCGTGACGTCAGCCAGTTGTTCGAGAACTGCGCGCGCACACTCAACTGCCCGGACTTCGGATTGCGCGTGGCGCAGCGCCAGGGTCTGGAAACCCTGGGCCCGATTGCGGTGATCATCCGCAATGCCGACACCGTGCTCGATGCCTTCAACTCTGTCGGCGGCTTCATCCATCTGCACAGCCCGGCACTGAAGATCACGCTGGACCGTAACGCGCCCGGCAATGTCATGCGCTTCGTCTACGACATCGTCGAACCGGGCTTGCCGATCGTCAGTCAGGTCAATGAAATGAGTCTTGGCACGGCATATCGCATCCTCAAACTGCTCGGCGGACCGCAGGCCAACTCATCGCTGGTGACCTTCCCGCATCAGCGCATCGCCGAACGCGAGGTGTATCAGGCGTTCTTCGGTTGCCCTGTGCAGTTCGGCCAGTCCGAGTGCACGCTGCACCTGCCGCTGAATGTGCTCAATCAGCGCATCGACAGCGCCGATCCCGTGACCAAGCGCCTCGCAACGCAATACCTCGAGAATCAGGCGCTGACTGCAACCGCGCCACTCGCGAGCCGAGTCCGGCAACTGGTCAATCGCCTGCTGCCGACCGGCCACTGCCATATCCGCGCGGTCGCCGAGCATCTGTGCCTTCACACCCGCACGCTGCAGCGGCGCCTGGCCGATGAAGAGGCCTATTTCGAAGACATCCTTGATGCGCAGCGACGCGAGTTGGCAACGCGCTACCTCGCCGAGTCCGGTCTCTACCTGAGCCAGATCACCGGCCTGCTCGGTTATGCCGAACAGAGCGCGTTCAATCGCTCGTGCCGGCGCTGGTTCGGCATGACGCCGAAGGACTATCGATCGCGGATGAAGGAGCAGCGGCCAAAGCACTAACCCAACTGTGCCGCGTGATGACGCAGATGGTCTTCGATGAAACTCTGCACGAAGTAGTAACCATGGTCGTAACCCGGATGCCGGTGCAGCGTCAGTGCCTGACGCGAGATCGCCGCAGCCGCGGTCAGTGATTCCGGCGCCAGTTCCTTGGCCAGAAACTGATCGGCCTCACCTTGGTCGATCAGCACCAGCCGGGGATGCGCCTTGCGCTGCATCAGCACGCTCGCATCCCACTCCTGCCACGCGACCGGATCAGCGCCGAGGTAGCGTGTGAACGCCCGTTGGCCCCAGGGCACGCCGCTAGGATTGCTGATCGGCGCAAGCGCGGACAGCGAATGCCAGCGCTGCGGATGGCGCAGCGCGGTCACCAGCGCTCCGTGGCCGCCCATCGAGTGACCGAAGATGCCGCGCCGATCAACGCGCGCCGCAAAGTTCGCTTCGATCAAGTTCGGCAGTTCGAGATTGACGTAGCTGCCCATGCGATAGCCGACAGACCACGGCGCCTGCGTGGCGTCGAGATAGAAGCCGGCGGCGAGCCCGAAGTCCCAGCTGTCGGCTTCGCCCGGATAGCCGAGGCCGCGCGGGCTGGTATCGCAGCTCACCAGCATCAGGCCCAGTTCCGCAGCGACACGCTGCGCGCCGGCCTTGATCATGAAGGTCTCCTCGCTGCAGGTCAGACCGGCGAGGTAGTACAGCACCGGCACCTTGCCGTTCTTCGCCTGCGGCGGCTGGTAGACCGCGAAGTTCATCGTCGTGCCGGTCTCGGTCGACGCATGGTTGTAGTAGCCCTGCGTACCGCCGAAGCAGGCGTGCTCGCTGCGCGTGGTCAGAGACATCAGTAGACCACCACAGAGCGGATCGATTCGCCGCGTGTCATCAGCTCAAAACCTTCGTTGATCTGTTCGAGCTTGAGCGTGTGCGTGATCAGATCGTCGATGTTGATCTTCTTGTCCATGTACCAGTCGACGATCTTCGGCACATCGGTGCGACCGCGTGCGCCGCCAAAGGCCGAGCCGATCCAGCGCCGGCCGGTGACGAGCTGGAGCGGCCGCGTCGCGATCTCCGCGCCCGCCGGCGCAACGCCGATGATCGTCGATACGCCCCAGCCCTTGTGGCAGCACTCCAGCGCCTGGCGCATGAGCTGCACATTGCCGACGCATTCGAAGCTGTAGTCGGCGCCGCCCTTGGTCAATTCGACCAGGTGCGCGACGAGGTCGCCCTCGACGGTCTTCGGATTGACGAAGTGGGTCATGCCGAACTTTTCGGCGATCGCTCTCCGGCCCGGGTTTACGTCCACGCCGATGATCTGATTGGCGCCCACCATGCGGGCACCTTGAATCACGTTCAGACCTATGCCGCCCAAGCCGAACACGATCACGTTGGAACCCGGCTCGACCTTGGCGGTGTTGATCACCGCTCCGACGCCTGTCGTGACGCCGCAGCCGATGTAACAGACCTTGTCGAAGGGCGCGTCCTTGCGGATCTTGGCCAGGGCTATCT